>CAZVAV010000033.1:0-10610 GCA_964625135.1 uncultured Oscillospiraceae bacterium
ATAAAAACACATGAAATTCGTCGCCGGAGCGCCGCCCAACCACGGCATTCCCGGGATATCCCTGCGCCAAAAATTGTGCGGCTGCTTTTAAAGATGCGCATTGTCATAGGGCTTTCGATAAAAGACTTCGTTGCTGTCATCCAGCACCAGCCCATACGCCCATGTATCCCCGATCATGGTCTGATTGCGCTGCGCGATTTCCGTGGGGCCGATGAGCATGCGCAGGTCGCTGTTTTGTTGGTTGCCCGCCAGCGGGTCGTAATCCCGAAAGTAGAGGGTGGAATGGGTGCGGTCACCCGCCGTGTCATCATTGAGAATCACAAACGCATCGGTAGCGGCAGAAGCGCGCAGCATCGAAATCAGGATGGGCGACGCCTCCCGAAAAAAAGCATTCACATGATCCACCGTCGGCATCGGGGCTTCTCCCAGCGCGGTCAGTGCATCTGAAATCTGCTCCACATAAAGATCAATATTCGACCAACGATTGACCATCTCGCCTTGCAGGTAATTTTTGCGGTTATTGGTTTTTTCGCTGAAGGACTGCTGTGCATTTTCCTTTGCCTGCGACAAAACTCCCCCGGACAGGAGGATGGCCGACAGCAAAAGGGACTGTGCGAAAATAATCGCCAGAATGCTCACCGTCCACCGAAAAGCGATGGATCGTCGATTTTTTAGAAAGCTGCTTGTTCCTATCTTCACATCACCATCACCGTTTCTCTGTTATGATCGCATTTGCGTCTTGAACCAGTGCTTCGTACCACTGTTGAAAATTTTCTTCGCAATGATATTCCGCAATCAGCTTCTGGCGGTTTTCACCCTTTTGTACCCGCAGCTCCAGCTGCTCCAAATCCTTTTGGGCAAGCTGCGGCAAGGACGTTTCCAAAAGCTGCTTGACCTCGTAATCTCCCGGAAAGGGCTTGCTGTTATAGAGCGTATAGCTCTTGAGCATTGCTTGTGCCGCCTGTAGCGCCGTCGTAATGGCGGGATTTGGCGTGTCCTCCAGCACCTGCTGCCTTGCCCTGGCGATGGCGTCCTCGGTCAGTGCCTGCTTTTGTACCGGCAGAAAGCCCACCGAGGCGGTAAATGCCGAGTTCTGTTCCGGCGCGGTAAACCATTTCAGAAAGACTGCGGCGGCATATTCGTGGGCGGTGTCGCTCTTCGAGATACACATATCCATGCCCCGAATGGGCGCAAAACGCTCTCCGCCCTCTAGGTACGGATATGGCAGAACCGTGCAGGTGACAGGGTAGCCCTTCGACTTGCTTTCCATCATTTCTGTAGGAAAATAGTTGCCTCCGGCCGTACTCATAACGCTGGTAATGATAGACCCCGCCGCCACATCTGCCGAGGTATAGGTATTGTCCTTTTTGTACCAACCGCTGAGATATGCTTCATAATAATTGTCCCAGATGCGTTTCGCCAGCTCTTTACTGTACTGGAACACCATGTTTCCATCCCCGTCGGTTGCGTACAGCTCCTCGCCTGCCTGTTTCGAGGCCATCAGCATGAAGTGATACATGGAATCCACGCCCCAAAAGGCTTTTCCGTCGCCCGGCTCCACCGTTTTTGCATCTGTCCACGCATAATAGCTTTTGGCCACCCTGACAATGCCTTCCCAGGTGGACAGCTCCTCCACCGTGACGCCCGTTTCAGCCGCAAAGGCATCCCAGTCCGTCTGGTTGAGGAATACGGCCTCGGTGGACTTGGATACCGGCAGAAGCTTCAACTTCTCGTCCTTGCCGATTCTGTCATTGTCCAAAAAGGCGGGATAATACCGATCCAGCTCCTCTTGGGAAAAGTAGTCCTCCAAGTCCACCAGACCAACCAAATTGTCGATGCGATAGGCGTTATCCGGATACGCGGTAAAAATGTCCGGCATAGGGTCCGAGCCGATGGCTTGGCTTGCCGCATCAAAAATCACCTCTGCAAGCTTCATGCTGTTTCCACGGCTTTGCGCGTCTACAACAATGCCCTGCTCCTTGCCCACCGTCTCGTTAAAGCGTGTAATTTGAGCGTCCAGCTGCGCCTTTGCACTGCCGTCCTGATAGTGCCACAGGCTGATGACGATAGGATTTTTAGGATCAAGGATGGCTTCGTTTTTGCCCCCGGTCCCGCAGCCGCCCAAGCAGAAAAGCAATGCCATGCCGACACATAGGAGCTTTGTTGCAGCAAATACCAGAGCACCGTTGCGTTTAAAATCAAATCGCCGCCTTTTCATTGCCGCCACCCCGTTCTTTCTCTCAGCTTTTCTTGTTTTTATTATAGCAAAGATAGAGAACAAGAGCAATATATAACTCCTCATACACGCACGGGCGCCAACGCAGCCACGAATCGACAAAAAGGAGCCGCGCCACTTTTTCATTGTGGTACAGCTCCTTGGGAAAGAAATTCTACTTCAGAAAGCTTGCGAGGCGGGGGCCGCCCAGCTCATCGGGGGATGCCTCGAGGAAAAGCTCATTGTAGCCGGGGACAGCGCTGTAGGTAATGGGCTTGTCGGGATTCGCACTGCTGTAGGCCTGCGAATACTCGTAGATGCCCTGCAAATGACGTCCGCAGCGCTCCTCAATCGGATGACCGCTTTCGTCGTAGGGGACGTAGAGCATGCCGAGCTTCTGGCTCACCACATAGCTCTCGTCCTTGCCGCCGAGCACCTGCTCGATCGTCGTCGCACCGCGCAGACGTCCCTGCGAAGCGTTGGCCGTCTCCATCAGGATGGCCATCGTATCGGTGTAGTCGCCCAGCTCGCGGTGGGTCAGACCGTGGAAGTTGGTCGGAGACTGCTCAAGCGCCATATCAATGCCGCCGAGCAGCAGGTTGATGCAGCCCTCAGAAGCGATATTCATCGCATTCTGATGCGCAACGGTGGCGTTGATGACCGGATATTCCGGAGAAGCCTCATGCAGATCGAAGGTCAATCCGATGTTTTCCTGACGAATCAGCTCGGCGACGCCGTAGGCCATCTTCTCGGTCAGATTCCCGTCGGGACGACCGGGATAAGCACGGTTGATGTTGCGGGTCTCAGAACCGGAGAGCTGCTGACCGGACGGATAGTGGATATAGACGTCGGGGTCGGGCCACTGGTCGACCGGATTGGTCGCGCGCGAACCGTAACGGAAGGTGCGCTCTCCGCTCTTGGTCTGGAGCGTGAAATACTGAACATTGCCCTCGCCGGGGTCATTGTGGGTCATGGCGCTGTGGTTGGTGTAGGGGATGACGTAGATCGTTCCCGACTCCACAACGGCATTTTCGATGATGGTGAAGGCGGACATGTAGCCCGAAACCTCGTTGGCATGGGTGCCGCCGAGCACGAGCATCGAGCCTCCCTCCTTTTGTCCCTTGAGAACATAAACGGGGGTATCGCCGTTGGTTTCCTTGAGTCCCGGAAACCAATCGGAAAGCTGCTTGACCTCAGCGACGCTCGGGCCGTTGAGGGGAAGCGGCAGCGCACGCGCCGCCAGAAAGTTCATGCCGGTGCTCACCATGATCGCCACCGACAGCACCAAGCAGATGACTGCCGAAATGATAGGTTTGTTTTTCATTTTTCGCCCTCCCTACTTAATCATCAGGGCGCGCAGAACCAACGGAATCAGTACCAGCGCACAGTTGAGCTGCATGGTAAGCTTTTTCTCCGTAAAGAGGTTCCAGCCGACCAAGGCGATCATAAGAGCGACAATTAAGCGGTAAATAATCGTAATCATTCTGTTCGCTCCCCTCTCTTAACCCAAAATAATGAACGGCTCAAGCTGGTTGGCAAAGACGATGAAGAGGATACCCCAGATGATGATAATCAGGCAGGCCAGCAGGCAGCGCTTGAGCACATCGGTGTATTTCTCAAGTCCCACCACCTGCGCGGCAAAGATTCCGGCCAGCGCGGTAGGGGGCATCATGTCGCCCAGCGAAGCGATGAGAGAAAGGGCAGCCGCCACAATAATCTCTTCCTTGGCCAAAAAGGACAGAAGGAAGGGAACGCCCAGCACGCTCGCCGAGCCAAAGGAGGAAACCGCGCCGAACAGCGGCATCGATATCGCCATGGCGATATAACGCGCCCAGCTCGGCAGGCTCAGGCAGCTTGTCACAATCAGGCCGCGAACGCCGGTCAGCGTCATCACCTGAATGAACATGCCGACGCCCATCAGAATTCCCATGACGGGCAGGACGCTGTTGATTGATTCCTTGGCGACCTTGGCAAGATTGAGCTTGTAGCCGGTGAAGCAGCCGACGACCGCGCTGATAAGGAACACCAGCGGCATACCAATGTCGGGAACCGCCGGAACCGCCTTGTTGAGGATCATCAGTACGATGGCCACCACCAGCGGGATGTAAATCTTCGCGCCGTACTTCTTGCGCGATTCGACGTTGAGCTTGGCCTGTACCTCGATGTAGTTCATCTTCTTGACATGCTTATAGCCAAACATCAAAACAAACAGGAAGGCCAGCGGGAAGGTCAGCAGCGCGAGCGGAAGCTCAAAGCCGCTGTAGGGAATGTCAATGCCCGCGCCGATAATCATCGCAGGGATGTTGGTCGGCGGTGCAATCATGCCCAAAATGCCGCCCATCGCCAAAATGCAGGCGGTTTCGAGTGCCGGAACGCCCATCATCATTAAAACAGGCGCCATGATCGAGCCGGCGGACAGCACCGAAGCGGTGGAGGAGCCGGTAATCATGCCCGGGAACATGATAATCAGCATGATCATGCAGAGCATCAGTGCGGGCAGCTTGTGGAAGCGCTCGATGATGACAGAAGCAATCGCGTCAAGCGCGCCCGACTCCTGAATCACCTTCATAAAGATCATCGCCGTTGCGATGACGAGAATTGTGTCAACGTAGGAGAATGTACCCTCAACGAGGTGGCGCAGCGCCAGACCGCGTCCGCTCACCAGAGCGCCCGCAATCGCCGAAAGCACCATTGAGATGCTGACCGGGAGCTTGCAAAGGAAGCAGCCCAGCAAAAATACGGCGACCATCGCGAGGAAGGTAATCAGTTCGATGCTCATCAGAATCCCTCCGTGGATGTTATCATTAAGGGCGGCAGAGTGGCCGCCCTTCGTATTTGCAGAGTTTTGATATGCCGTGCTTACTTAAAAGCAGCGGGAAGAACGGTGGTAACGGCGCTGAGGGTATCGATCCGATCCATCGGAATTCCCTTGTCGGCGCAGAGACCGGCCATCAGTCCGTCCTCGTCGCCGCTCGAAACGACGATCGCATAATCGGCCTGTTCAAAGGCGGGAGCAATGAACTTGTCCGACAGATCGCCGCGGCGAGCAGAGCCGCCGGTGTGCATCACAATGACCGAAAGGCCCTTGGTCTTGGCGCCCTCAAGCAGCTCCTTGAGCCGCGCAATTTCGCCGTTGGCGTCGATGCCGGCAGCGCCGAGCCCCTTCGAGGAGCCGCCCACAACCACAATCAGCGTCTTGGCGTCGCCAAGGTCGGCGGAGGTCGCAAGGTTGCTGATTTCATAATTCATCTTCAGCTTGCCCATCACGGTACCGATCATCTGGTAGTCGGCGCTCTGTCCGCCGGAGGTCACCAGAATGGGGGATTCGGCAAAGGCTTCGGTAAGACCGGCAACCTCAACCTGCGAGGAGGCGTCGGCGGGGCTCCCGCTCGAGGCAGAACCGCTCGAGGCAGAACCGCCGCAGGCGGTCAACGAGGCGGCCATCATAACGGCAGCCAGCAGTGCGATCATCTTCTTCATTGTCTGTCTACTCCTTTCAAAATGCGCCCGCAAAAGCTGTGTGGTCAAGAACGGCGCGGATTCCCGCGCCGTTCCCAACACTTTGTTGCTCTCTGCCCAAAGCTGCGGCATATCGCCGAAAATCGAAAAGCAGAGGACAGCGGGCAGGTCTTATGATACTTTCTTAATAGGCCAGTGCCTTGCCGTCACGACGGGGGTCAGCGCCGCCACGCAGCGTGCCGTCGGGCAGAATCTCGATGCCCTGAACGCCGCCGAAGAACAGGTTCCACTTGCCCTTATCGGTGGTCTTATGGCCCATCGCTTCGAGCTCGGCAATCACCGCCGCCGAAACAGGGGTGATTCCGTCGGACTCGTAGCAGATGTTTCCAGAAGCATTGTCATAGATACGGGCGGTGTCAATCGCATCCTGAATGTCCATCTTGTAGTCGATCATACGCTCGACAACCTGTGCGATGGTCGGGAAGATGCGGGTGCCGCCGGGCGAGCCGATGGTCATGTAGGGCTTGCCGTCGGGATAAAGAACGATCGAGGGGCTCATCGAGGACAGCGGGCGCTTGCCGCCCTCCACGCAGTTGACCGACTCGGGATTGGTCGCGAAGTCAGCCATCTCATCGTTCATGATAAAGCCGTATCCGTCAATTGCAACCTTGGAGCCGTAGAAGTCGTTGATGGTCTTGGTGCAGGCCACCATGTTGCCCCACTGATCAACAACCGAGAAGGAGGTGGTGGAGCCGGACTCGTACAGGCCGGGGTCTCCCGCCTCATAGCTGCCGCTCTTGTCGGTGACCTGCGCGGCGAGGGTCTTGGCATAATCCTTCGAGGTCAGACCGGCGAGGGGAACCTTCGCAAAGGCGGTGTCGGCCATGTACTTGGAACGATCGGCAAACGCCATCTTAAAGGCCTCGGAGAAGCGGTGAATGTACGGAGCCGAGTTGATCTCAACGCCTTCAAAATCGAAGTTCTCAAGGATGTTGAGGATCTCAATCAGGTGGGTGCCGCCCGAGGACGCGGGGGGCAGAGAGTAGATCGTGTAGTCGCGGTAGGTCGAGCTGACCGGCTCACGCACCTCAACCTTGTAGTTGGCAAGATCCTCAAGGGACATGACGCCGCCGTACTTCTGGACGGTGTCAACGATGGCCTGTGCAACCTCTCCCTTATAGAAGGCGTCGGGGCCGTCCTTGGCGATCATCTTGAGGGTCTTGGCCAGATCGGCGTTGGTCCAATTGGTGCCGACCTCAAGCGGGAAGCCGTTGGGATCGAGGTAATACTTGGCCACCTCGTCCATATGGGAAACCTCAAAGTACTCATCCTCGGTGCACTGCTTCATCGTCACGGTAACGACATAGCCGTTCTCCGCGAGGTCGATGGCGGGCTGCATCAGCTGCTGACGGGTAAGCTTGCCCGAACCGAAGTTGGAAAGGGCATACTCGAGACCGGCAACCTCACCGGGAGTACCGGAGGCCATACCGGCAACCTGATTCAGTGCAGAATAATCGCCGGTGAACTCGGCGCCGCTGGCATCGACGTAATTCTTGACCTTGCCGTCCTCGCCAAGCCACATCTGAGCGGTCGCATTGGCTGGAGCGATCTCACGGAAGTCAATGACCTTGACCGCCTTGCTCGCGGCGTCATAAATGGTCATAAAGCCGCCGCCGCCGAGGCCGGAGGTGTAGGGCTCGGCAACGCCAAGGGTATATGCTACGGCAATAGCGGCGTCAATCGCGTTGCCGCCCTGCTGCAGGACGTCAAGTCCGGCCTTCGAGGCATAGTAGCTGGAGCTTGCGACTGCGCCGGTTTTGCCGGTGGCGTCGCGGTCATCAAGCTTGGTCACGCCGTTCGCGTCATAGGGCAGCCAGACAGTGCTGGCGGGATCGGCAGCCGGTGCTTCGGAGCTGCTTGCCGCTTCGGAGCTTGCCGCCGCCGGAGCGCTCTGGGACGAGCTGGATGCGGGGGTTGACCCACAGGCAGCCAGTGAAAGTGTCATCGTAAGAGCCAAGAGCAATGCGAGATACTTCTTCATCTTTGTTCCTCCCTAATTCATGGTCCTCTTCCTGATTCACACGGAATTTTCGACGCATCCGCCGCAGCCCTCTCCTCCGTTTGGAAGAGCGCGTCTCCATAGGCTACAGCTTCTTGCATAAAAAATTATATGCCTTGCAAACACATCTGTCTATTTTTTCTCATATTTTTATCACACAAAGAAAGCCTGTTCTTTTTGGTGCATATTGCTTTTTTCGCTTTGCAGCAGGATTTTTTCAGGTTTTTTTCATCGCACTTTTCCCTTTTGAGACATGCGGAAGGTTTTTCCGCGAGAAAATCAGAGAGAGGCTACAGCGTTTCCCGCTGCGGCCTCTCTCTGCATTTCCTGCATCCTTACCGTTTACAATAAACCTGCTTGGGACGCCCGACCTTGCCATAGACATTGACCATCTGAACCTGATTCTCTCTGGTCATATACTGCAAATAGCGGTAAACCGTCTGATAGGCCAGCCCGGTTTGCTGTGCGATCTCGTTGACGGTGAGTGATTCGGTTTGATCCGCCAGTACCCCCTCGATTAATTCGAGAGTGCTCTTGCAGATTCCCTTGGTCACCAGCACGGCGGCCGGCTCCTGTGCGCTCTTTTCGAGAAGACGCAGGTGTAGCTTGATTCGGCTGACAATGTCGGCGGCCTTGATCGGCTTGAGGGCAAAATCACTTGCCCCCGCCTCCAGAAAGGCGTCGGCCACCGCCTGGCGCTCGTCGATGGTAAAGACGATGATCGGAACGCCCGGCGAAAGCTTTCGCAGCAGCCTGACCCCCTCAACGCCGTTGATCTGCGGCATGTGATAATCGATCAGCACGATATCGGCCGGGGCGGCGGAAAAACGGGCAAGTCCGCTTTCGACGCTGTTTGCCGAGCAGGCGTTCCAGCCCTGAAACTTAAACAGCTCGCAGAGCGCGAAGCAGATCTGCTCGTCGTCGTCGATCGACAGGATGGTGACTTCTTTCTTCATCAGGCTTCCTCCTTCTGCGGCAGGACGACGGAAATGGTCGTGCCCTCGCCGACGGTGCTCTCCATACGAATTTCTCCGCCGAGCTGTTCGACCACGTTTCGGACAAACGCAAGCCCCAGCCCGCTGGAATTTTTCCCTGAAACCCGGCGGTTCCAGATGGCGTTGCGCTGCTCCTCATCAATCCCCTTTCCGTTATCCGAAACAACAAAGACGATGCGGCCTGTGCCGTCCTGCTGCTCTTCCCGACGGACGCGCAGCCAGATTTCCGGCGTTCTGCCGTCGGGCATGGCCTGTGCGGAATTTTGCAGCAGATTGACCAGCACCCGTGGGAGCAAAAAGCGGTTTGCACTGATCACCGCGTCGGGTGCCTGATTTTCCACATGGACATAGTGGGCGTAATCGGTGACCGAGGCCTGTGCCAAGGCCACGCTGACCAGCGCCTGTGTGGTGACGGGGCCTCGGTGATCCTCATAGAGAATTTCCGAAATCATACGGCTCATCTGCTCGACGGCGTCTTCAATCCGGTCAAGATATTCGATGTCCTTGAGCCGCTGCTCCATTTCACACTCCATCTTGATGATGCCCACCAGCGTTTGCATGGCGGTCAGCGGAGATTTCAGATCATGAACCAGATACTGTACCTCCCGGTGGGTGCGGTTCTGCATTTCATTGAGCTGGGATTGAATCAGAATTTCCTGATTCTGCTCCCGAAGTGCGCCCAGCTCCCACAGGTTGTTCTCGTCGCGCAGCAGAAAAAAAATCAGCAGCCCGACCGAAAAAAACAGCAGCGTTCCGACCACCGTCATCGCGTTGAGGATCGCCTCGCCGTCAAGCAGCACCGCCGCCTGCTTGATGTCCCACGAGGTTTCGCCGCATCCCACCGGAAAGCGCCCCAGCAACGGCATCAAATCAAGAAATTGCAGCGCCGTTAAAAAGAGCGCGATCATCTGTGCCTTTTTCATCAGCGAAATGTACCGGTAGTTCAGCTTCCCGAACACCACCACAAAGGCCGAAACCAGAACGGCGGGGATGCCGAAATCGTAGCGGATGTCGTGCACCGCCTCGATGCCCCAGTAGCTGATCTGAAGGATCACGATGATCAGCAGCGTGTTGAGTAGCCATGCCTTATGCTTGCCCAAACGCAGCTCCAACGACTCGCCGATGAAAAACGATCCCACATAATGCGGAATGCCACGGATGGAATTGAGCGCCACCAGCTGAAGAGCGGCTACCATCAGGTCGGTTCTTTCCCAATTGTGCATTGCCCGCCACAGCGAGGTATAGACGTGAAAGTTTTGTACATCAAAGAAGAGCGGCATTAAAAAGCTGCAAAAGACCAGCGTGATCCCGAGGCAAAGCTCCTTTCGGTTGATCGAAGCCACACGCAGCGGGCAATCATCCTTCCATTTCATCCGTGGCCTCCCTTCTTCGGTTTCAGCGCATCCCATAATCGTTGAGCACAAATTCCACAATTTCGAGCTGATTGCGCACCCGCTGTCCCAACGGCTCCTCGCGATAGGTCTCCACCGTGATGACCGGGATTCCCAGCCTGAGCGTTACCTCCCGGTTGAGGCTTCCCTCGGGCGGCGAACCGTAGAGGGTGAGCGGCGTCGAGCAGAGTGTCCCCTCCTCGGAACGCAGCAGCAGCTCTATGACCAGATCGCCGGTCTGCTCAAGCGACTGGCAGATCATCGAGTTGCCCAGCGCGTCGCGGGTGGAATCCGCCTTTCTGGCTTCGTGCAGATCAAGCACCAGCACCGGCTGCCGTTCCTCGATGCCCGCATAGATGGCGGCGGCAATCTGCTGGGCGTCGCAGCCGTCCACAGCTCCGGGAAAATTGCGATTCAGGTCGCGTTGCTGCTGTGTTTTTCTCTGATCTTTCGACGCGCCGTGGGGATTGTCATGACTGACAATCCAATGG
>CAZVAV010000034.1:0-10590 GCA_964625135.1 uncultured Oscillospiraceae bacterium
GTGGGGGTCAGCAGCGTCTCGCCCAGTCCCTTCCCCAGCTCGGAGCGATAGCCCTCAAGGTCGGCGTGCTCCACGTCAAACACCTTGCGCACCAGCGAAAAGCCGTTCGAGTGAACGCCCGAGGAGGCAAGGGCGATCAGCACATCCCCCTTCTTGCAGCGCTCGGGGGTGAGAATCTTCGCGCGGTCGACGACGCCGACCGAAAATCCGGCGAGGTCGTACTCATCCTCGGCGTAGAAGCCGGGCATCTCGGCGGTCTCACCACCGACCAGTGCGCAGCCCGATTGCACGCAGCCCTCGGCCACGCCCGACACGATCTCGGCGACCCGCTCGGGGACATTCTTGCCCAGCGCGATATAGTCAAGGAACAGAAGTGGCTTCGCGCCGCAGCAGATGATATCGTTGACGCACATGGCGACACAGTCGATGCCCACCGTGTTATGCCGATCTAGCAAAAAGGCCAGCTTCAGCTTGGTGCCGACCCCGTCGGTGCCGGAAACAAGCACGGGCTCGGCAATGCCGGTCAGGTCGGGCAGCAACATTCCGCCAAAGCCGCCGATGGTGTCAAGCACCGCGGGGGTGCGGGTACGGGCGACATGGCGCTTCATCAGCTCCACCGCCTGATAGCCCGCGGTTACGTCCACTCCCGCCTCGCGGTAGCTCTCAGAAAAGCTCTTATTCATCTTGCTCCTCCTCTTATTCGTTTTCTGCCGCTGTGGGAAGCTCGAACTGGAACTTATCCTTCGAGCTCTGATCCCGGATTTCAATCGGATATTCACCGGTAAAACAGCCGGTGCAAAAGCCGCAACTCTCGGTTTTTGCAAGGCGCTTGACCCCGTCGACGCTCAGATATCCGAGCGAATCGGCATGGATTTTTTCGGTGATCTCGGGGATGCTCATCCGGCAGGCAATCAGCTTGTCGGTGCTGTCGATATCGGTGCCGAAATAGCAGGGACGGATAAAGGGCGGAGAAGAAATCCGCACATGAACCTCCTTGGCTCCGGCGCTGCGCAGCAGCTCGACAATGTTTCCGCTGGTGGTGCCGCGAACGATGGAATCATCGATCATAACCACCCGCTTGTCCCGCACCGTATCAGCAAGGGCATTGAGCTTGATGCGCACCGAATTTTCCCGCTGACCCTGGCTCGGCTGGATGAAGGTTCGGCCGATGTAGCGGTTCTTGATAAAACCAACCCCATACGGAATGCCCGAGGCCTCGGAAAAGCCAAGCGCCGCGTCAAGCCCCGAATCGGGCACGCCGATGACCACATCCGCCTCGACCGGGTGCTCCTCCCAGAGCAAACGTCCCGCGTTGCGGCGGGCGGCGTGAACCGAGGCCCCCTCGATGACCGAATCGGGTCGCGCAAAGTAAACAAATTCAAAGACGCACAGGCTTTCCTTGCCGCCGCAGTGCGTTTTGATCGAGCGCAGCTCCTTGCCATCCTCCAGAACCACAATTTCTCCCGGCTCGACATCCCGCAGCCAGGTAGCCCCCAGCGTATTGAGCGCACAGGTTTCGGATGTGAAGATGATCGAGCCGTCCTCCGCCCTGCCGATGCAGAGTGGGCGAAAGCCGTGGGGATCGCGCACCGCGATCAGCTTTCTGGGGGACATCACGACCATCGAATAAGCGCCCTCAAGCTGGTACATCGCCTTCTCAATTGCCGCTTCGATCGACGGCTCGCTCAGGCGCGCCTTGGTAATCACATAGGAAATGACCTCAGAGTCGTTGGTGGTGTGAAAGATCGCGCCGGAAAGCTCCAGCTCCTGCTTAATTTCAGCCGCGTTGGAGATGTTGCCGTTATGAGCCACCACCAGTGTGCCCTTGACATGGCGCACCACCAGCGGCTGGGCATTGACCCGGGAAACCGCGCCGGTGGTGGAATAACGGGTGTGGCCAATCGCCATATTGCCGGTGCCAAGCTCAGTGAGAACCCGTTCGTTGAACACATCGGGCACCAGCCCCAGATCACGGTGACATTTGATGACGCCGTTGGTGTTGACCGCGATGCCGCAGCTCTCCTGTCCGCGGTGCTGCAAAGCGTAAAGAGCGTAATAGGCGCTTACCGCAACGTCGCAGCGCCGGGGGGCGCGAATTCCGAACACGCCGCATTCCTCATGGATCGAGTCGAACATGGTGTTACCGCCTTTCGATATGGTGAAACGATCGGAAATTTATTCGCCGAGCAGACGATGAAGGATCTCGTGATAAGCCCCCTCCACATTGCCCAAGTCGCGGCGAAAACGATCCTTGTCCAGCTTCTCGTTGGTCTTGGCGTCCCAGAAGCGGCAGGTGTCGGGAGAAATCTCGTCGGCCAGAACAATCTGTCCGCCGGTGGTTTTGCCAAACTCAAGCTTAAAGTCGATCAGCCGGATGCCAAGACCCAGCAGATATTCCTTCATAAAGGCGTTGACGCGCAGGGCAAGCTCGCGAATGGTCGCGAGCTCCTGCTCGGTGGCAAAGCCCAGCGCGACGATATGATCATCGTTGATGAGCGGGTCATCGAGGGCGTCGCACTTGTAGGAGAACTCAAGCACCGGGCGCAGCAGAACCCTGCCCTCCTCGACGCCGTAGCGCTTGGCCATCGAACCGGCGGCGACATTGCGGACAATGACCTCGAGAGGGACGATGGTCACCTTTTTCACGGCGGTCTCGCGATCCGAAAGCTGCTCGATTAAATGGGTGGGAATTCCCGCCTGATCCGCGAGAAGCTTCATCATATGATTCGTAACCCGATTGTTGATTACGCCTTTTCCGGCAATGGTGCCCTTCTTCAGACCGTTAAAGGCAGTGGCATCGTCCTTATACTCGACGATGTAAACCTCGGGGTCGTCGGTCGCAAAAACCTTCTTTGCCTTTCCCTCATAAAGCTGCGCGCCCTTCTGATAAGCCATTTTTACTTCCTCCTCTGTGTCTCGAACGTTTCCATCCAGGTGATTTATTCCGCGAGGATGGCGGCAAGATCGAGCTTCGCGTCCTTTGCCACCACCGTGTCATGCTGCTTCTGCCGTCCGGCCAGCAGACGACCGGCCAGCGCCTCATCCGAGAGAGCCAGCATCTGAGCCGCGAGCAGCGCCGCGTTCTGCGCGCCGTCAATCGCAACCGTCGCCACCGGAATTCCGCCCGGCATCTGCACTGTGGAGAGCAGCGCGTCGAGCCCGTCGAGCGTCGAGGATTTGACCGGGATGCCGATGACCGGCAGGATAGTCTGCGCCGCGAGCGCTCCGGCAAGATGCGCCGCCTTGCCCGCCGCCGCAATGATCACCCCATACCCCTCGGCGCTGGCGTTCCTCGAGAACTCCGCCGCCTCAAGGGGGGTGCGGTGCGCCGACATCACCCGCACAGAAAAGGGAATCTCCAGCTCAGAAAGCGTCTTGATGGCAGGCTTGAGGACCGGCAGATCGCTGTCCGACCCCATGACAATCGCTACTTTTTTCATTCGACCTTTCTCCTTTCCTTCCAAAAAGAAAACAAGCTGCGAAAAACGCAGCCTGCACCTATCCCGTTGTTATTGATGAACGCAATTCGAGGCAGAAAAACACAGCCGTGCGCAAAGGAGCGCGCCACGGCGCATCGGGGCACAGCCGCGCGTCTCCCCACAGAATGGATCTTCGACAAGGCAAAGCGCCATGAGATTCCCCTCCTCACGCATCGATGGCTTTATCATATACGATTCGTCATAAAAATTCAAGGGTCGATCGAATTTCCCACTAAAGATTGTTTCGCCGATGCACACGGCACAAATTTAGGCCGTTCTCTTTGTTGAAAACGACAAATTCCCCTACCACATCCGCCACACAAGCCAGCCAATCGCCATCAGAACAGGCTGGTGGAGCAGATAGATCGGCAGGGTGCGGCGTCCCACCACGGACAGCAGCGGCGCCCTGCAAAGCAGAAGCCGATCCCAGCCCCGCTCCCGCAGCAGGCCAAACAAAAAATAGCCGGTCAAAAAGAGAAAATACCACGGAACGATCGGAAAATAATCCGCCGAAAAAAAGCTTGAACCAAAGACCCCGAGCGGCGCGAAAAGATTGGTCTTGACACGCCGGGAATCAAAAACAGCCACGCCAAACAGCAGCCCACGCGAAAGCCAGCGCGTTGCGAGAAAGAGCCAAAAGCTTCCCGCCGCGCCGACAAGGGATGGAATGGCGCACAGCAGCCGGGACAGCAACGCGGTCAGCAGCATGGCGCTGCCCAACAGATGCAGCACACCAAAAACAATGCGCTGGCTGGGCATCATCAGAAAGGTCACCGCCGTAAGCAGCAGCCCGCAGCCCAATACGACCGCGCCGCGCTTGGCCGGGCGGCTGCTCAGGCGCACCGATGCGCCAGAAAGGAGAAGAAAAGCCCAGCAGATGCTCTGCTGCCACCAAAAGGCTCCGCGAGTCTCGAGAAAGGAAAGCGGAAGACCAAACACGTAGCGCAGGTCATAGCAGCCGTGATAGCAAATCATACTGATCATCGAAAAGCCCCGTAGGGCATCAAGAAGGTGGTAGCGCTCTTTTAATTGCAGCATCTCTCTGTCTCCCAAAAGACCCGACCGCCTCACGGCAGCCGGGTCCGATGCTTTTTTGTTATGCCTCGGGGGTATCCTTGATCTCGGTCATGAGCTCCTTCACCGAGGTGGCGAGACCGGCCATGCCCTGAATCTGGGACGGAATAATAATTTTGGTCGCCTTGCCGTCGGCAGCCTTGGCGAACGCCTCAAGGCTCTTGAGTGCGAGAACATGGTCGCTTGGCGCGGCTTCGTTGAGCATACGCAGCGAATCGGCAACCGCCTTCTGCACCATCATGATCGCCTCGGCCTCGCCGTGCGCCTCACGGATTTTCTGCTCGCGCACCGCGTCGGCTCGCAGAATCGCGGCTTCCTTTTCGGCCTGTGCCCGCAGAATCTGAGATTCCTTGTCGCCCTCGGCCACCAGAATCTTGCTGGCCTTCTCGCCCTCGGAGCGCAGGATGCTCTCGCGCTTCTGGCGCTCGGCCTTCATCTGCTTCTCCATCGCGTCCTGAATCTCAGCGGGAGGAAGGATGTTCTTAAGCTCGACCCGATTGACCTTGATGCCCCACTTGTCGGTGGCGGTATCGAGGGTCGCTGTGATCTTGGTGTTGATGATATCGCGCGAGGTCAGCGTGTGATCCAGCTCCATCTCACCGATGATGTTACGCAGCGTGGTGGCGGTCAGATTTTCAATCGCCGAAAGCGGACGCTCGACTCCGTAGGCGTAGAGCTTGGCGTCGGTAATCTGGAAGAAAACAACCGTATCGATCTGCATCGTAACGTTGTCCTTGGTGATGACCGGCTGGGGCTTAAAGTCGACCACCTGCTCCTTGATCGAAACCTTCTTGGCAATCCGGTCAATAAACGGGATTTTGACATGCAGGCCGGTATCCCAGGTGGCCTGATACGCGCCGAGACGCTCGACGACATAAACAACCGCCTGCGGAACGATCCGCACATTCGAGCCCACGATGGCGATGATCAAAATGATGATGATCAAAAACATAAGAGTTGGCAGCATAAATTCTCCTCCTTAAATCCGTCTCACTATCTTACCCGGCTTTCGCCGTTTCCAACCAGACTGTGCAGAATCAGCCGACCCGTTCGACAACGAGGGTCACTCCCTCAATCGCCTTGATCAGCACCCGCTCCTGCGCTTCCACCGGAACACCGTCGTCGGTTTTTGCGGCCCAATCAAGGCCGTTGGCCATCACGCGGCCGGTTTTGGCAATGTTGTCGATCGGTACGATGACGATCCCCACCATGCCAATGACCATGTCGGCGTTGGTGCTGGTTTTTTTCACCCGCAGCACCCGCTTGACCATCGGACGGGTCAGCGCAAGGGTGGCAAGCCCCACCACAAGAAATACAACCAGCTGCACCCAAAACGGGGCGCCGACGGCGGCGGGAACGATGGCAACCAACGCACCGATTGCAAACCAGATGGCGACGAGGTCGACGGTAACCGCCTCAAAAACGCCGAGCAGGATTGCGATAATCAGCCACGTCAGCGGCATGTAGTGCATCAGGGTAATCATAACTCCACCCATTCGTATTATTCCCCCTTTCAGCTCTTGAGTACGGCGCAGGCCGGCTCTCGGTCAAGAATATGCTGGGCAAAACGAGTCAGCTCGCTGATCCGCCCCGTCTCGGCCTGGAGCACCATCCGGCCCTGTGCCGTGATGCGGTAGACCTTGCGGCGTTCCACCTCGCTGACCACCTCGATCAGTCCGTCCTGCTCCATTTTATATAAAATGGTGTAAACGGTCGAGGGGCCCAAGGAAATCCGTCCGCCCGACTGCTCAAGCACCATCTGCATGATGCCGTAGCCGTGACGGGGTTCAATCAGGCAAAGCAGAAGCAAAAAGCTTTGCTCGCTCATCGGTAAATAACGTTCAATCAATTCTTCGTTGGAAAAACCCATTCTCCGCCGCTCCCTTTCGACTGAATTCCAATATATCATGGTTCGATATATCACGATTCAACTATATCACGGGGCGATATATATGTCAATCCCCTTCAGAGCGAGAAGCCGAATTTTGCCGCGACCTTCTGAAAGCTCGGCGTGGGAACGTGGTACTGTGCGCCAAGGCGAACCGGTTCAAAGACCAGCCCGTCTATCTCGCTCTTCCCGCCCTTTGCAAGATCCTTTTGCATCGAGGCAGTGGTTCCCTTCGGGGAGGTATCGATCATCTTGAGATTGCTTTGAACGATGTCCTTTTCAAACGGAGTTCCCATCGCCTCGGCGATCGCGGAGATTTCCCGGGAAAGGGCAGCCGCCATCTCCCGCTTTTCGGGATCGGCCGATATCACATCCATCGACGTATCGTAGTAGGCACCCACCGCTGCCATCACACTGATCAGGCCGTATTTGGTGAAGCAATCCCGGCGGATTTCGCGGGAAAGCACGGGTCGGATGCCCGCCGCCCCCAGCTCTGCGGCAATTGCCTCAAGCTTCGGGCTGACGCTGCCGTCGCGCTCGCCGAATACAATCTGAAAGAGCTTGCCGCCCTGGGTAATCTCTCCGGGCGCGTTGATAAAGGAGGTAATATAGCTGCATCCGTCCAGAACATGGGCGTCGGGCAGCCGCCTTTGCAGCTCAGAGCCGGTGCCGAAGATGTTGAGCAGCGGAATCACCGTCGTCTCGGGGCCGGCGCAGCGGGAAAGCAGCGTCTCGGCATCATCGAGCGAGTAGCCCTTGACGCAGACAAAGACGACGTCGGGGGTGTCGTGATATTCCTCGGCGGTGACCGCCTTCGGGAATTTTACGACAAAATCACCTCGGATGCCGGAATGAACCAGTAAGCCGTGCTCGCGCATCGCGGCAAGATGCGCCCCGCGCGCAATGAATGTAACGTCCTGCCCGGCAGCCGCGAGAAACGCGCCGGTCGCGCCCCCGATGCCGCCCGAACCGATGATGCAGTATTTCATGATGTATCCTCCTGTTTCTTATTGTGTCAAATTTGACAAGTTTTTTTCCATGACTTTTAAAATTTTAAAAAATTTAACTTTATCGCTATCATATCGCGGAAAGCTGCAAAATACAATCCCGAAGGAAAAAGCACGCTACTCGTACCACTTTTCCCACCGGGTACCGCGGGTCATCAGATCGATCGGCCCATGGAACAGCAGCTTATAGAGCAAATCCACCAGCCGCTCAAACGAAAGATCCTTTCCCCGGAGGAACCATCGCATCAACAGACTGGCCTCCGCACTGATCAACGCGCTGACTGCGTAGGAAAACGCCGTTTCATCCAGATTGCTAAAGGGGCGCAGCCGCATCGAGACGTTTTGCTCCACCGAGCTTTGCAGGCGGCGCACAAACTTGGGGTCTCCCCGCTCGCCGGTCAGCAGAATCAAATATTTTTGATGCCGCTCAATAAATTCGATGAAGAAGCGGATCGATTTCGCAAAATGCGCCCGGTCTTTGGGGTTGAATTCAAACTGCTCATCCACGTCAAAAATAGAAAGGATTTCCTGCTCGGTCTGCTCAAGAACATCATACACATCCTTATAATAGACATAGAAGGTGCCTCGATTATAGCCCGCCAGATCGGTGACCTCCCGCACGGTGATCTGATCGAGGGGTTTCTCCTGATAAAGATCCCAAAACGCAGTTTTCAAGTTTTCCTTTGTCTGCAAGGTTTGCTCCAGCCGCTTGCCCATCGTTCTTCCTCTCGCCTTTTCCAACACTCTGTGATAATTTGTTGATTGACTAATGAAAAGCCATCCATCATAATATGATTTATTGTAACACAACACGATGTTGGTTGAAAGCCCTTTCGGCAATTTTTATTGTAATAATGAACTGATCCTTCATTCAATTTTTGTTCACAATATTCAGCTAAACTGAATCCAGTAGAAAATTTCACCCAATTGCCATTGCTTTTCACCAATCAATCGCCATGCGCTCAACTTACTGTCAAGCAGTATGATAAATTAACACGAAGGGAAACGAACAGGCATGAAAGAATCGCTCACAAAACGAACGCTGCCCATTCTCTGCGCCGCACTGATGGTCGGTGCAACCGGGTGCTCCCCCGCCGCCAAGCAAACCGCGGCAGTGGTTGAAGAAACCCCCGCAATCAAGGTAACGACCCAGCTTCCTACATACGCCTCTCTGGAGCAGCGCGCCACCTTTGCCGGAAAAATCTCCCCCGATGAAACGGTTTCGGTCATCGGCAAGATCGGCGGCACCGTGCAGCGCACCAATTTTGAGGTCGGCGACACCGTTCGCAAGGGACAGGTGCTCTTCACCATCGATCCGGTCGATATTCAGCTGGCGGTCGATCAGGCCAAAATCGCCTACGATACGGCGCTGAAGAATGTCGAGATTGCTGAATCCGGCTCGGGCGATGCTCTGCGGGAGCTGCAATATAAAGCAAGGATAGACCAAGCGCAAGGCACCTATGAGAGTGCGCGAAACCAACTGGATCGCACCGAGCCCGATCAGCTAAATATGGCTGAATTTAAGAAGGCATGGAAAAAGGTCAAGGATCTGGAAAGAAAGTACGACAACGATCCTTCCGAGGAAAACTGGAAAAAATACCAAGAAGCATACGATGACTATGACGATCTCCTGCCGGACTACAATAAATATCGCAGTGAAGTTCAAAGCTTTGAAAACGCATACAATGCGTATGAAACCGTACTCGAGGAGTATGAAATCTATAAAAAGCAGCAGACCGGCGAAAACAAGGAAAGCTTCGAGCTTCAGCGTCAGGCCGCCGAAAACGGCTATCAGCAGGCGCTTCAGAAGCTGGAAAACACCCAGGTAACCGCCCCGATCGACGGCGTGATTGAGCAGAAGAATATTTCGGCTAACGACACCTACGGCAACACCCCCGCCTATGTCATCTCGAACAAGTCGATCGTAAACGTCGAATTCTCGGTTTCGGCCGACATCGCCCGTTCGATGGCTCTCGGAGACGCGGTTGCGGTTGAATCGGGCAGCATCGCCTACAGGGCGGAGATTGTGGAGATCGGCAACGCCGCGAGCACCGGCAGCGGCCTCTTTACCGTCAAGGCGCGGCTTGAGGACGGCTCCGACCTCTTCACCGGCGTGTCGGTTAAGCTGACCGCCATCACCGCAAAGGCGCAGGACGCCCTGTCCATTCCGATTTCGGCGGTTTATTATGACGCCGGCAAGCCCTATGTCTACGTGGCAAGGGATGGCCTTGCGGTAAGAACCCCGCTGACCCTTGGCGTTACAACCAACGAATCGGCCCAGGTGCTCGAGGGGCTTGCTCCCGACGACGCGCTGATTGTCAGCTGGAACCCCAACCTCAACGACGGCGTTTCGATCGAAGTTATCGGCGCCGCCTCCGAGGACTTATCCGCCACTGAAAAGATTCTGGATGCCGCCGTCGAAGGCGATGTCCGGGTCGGTCAGGAGGACTAAGCCGTGCTAACGAAACTTGCATTAAAGCGGCCGGTATCGGTCTGTATTCTGCTGGCCGCGCTGATCATCTTCGGCGGCTCGTCGATTTTGACCACCCCGCTCGAGCTTGTTCCCGATATGGATATCCCGATGCTCCTCGTGATGACTACCTATGGCGGCGCTGCCCCACAGGACGTCGAGCAGCAGGTGAGCCAGCACATAGAGGACGCCGCCTCTACGCTGGAGGGCTTAAAAAACATACGATCAAGCTCGCTGGAAAATTTCTCGATCGTCATCCTCGAGATGGAATACGGCACCGACATGCAGCAGGCTCACGTCGATTTGAGCAACAATCTCGAGATGTACGCAAGCAAGCTGCCGGACGACGCCTCCACCCCGACCATCATCGAGATGAATATGAACTCGATGGCGACGATGGCACTTTCCGCCACCACCGTCGGCGATGTCGACCTCAAGTACTACGTTGAGGAAGAAATCGTCCCCGAGCTTGAAAAGCTCACCGGTGTTGCCAACGTCGATGTTTACGGCGGGCAGGAGGACTACATTTCGGTTTCGCTCATCGAGGAAAAGATGAAGCAGTATCATCTCTCGATGTCCACCGTGATCGCGCTGGTTGAAAACGCCGACTTTTCGCTGCCCGCGGGCAGCGTGGAGCGGGGCGATTATGACCTGACACTGCGCGGCGGCGTG
>CAZVAV010000035.1:0-10441 GCA_964625135.1 uncultured Oscillospiraceae bacterium
CCCCCGCCGTCATTACCTATGATGTGGTGGAGGGAGACCGGCTTGCGATCACCGTCGCGCCAAAAGGGGCGGGCAGTGAAAACATGAGCCGTCTCGCGATGCTCAAGCCCTCCGACGGGGTAGCCGGAGTGAAGCGGTTTGTCCTCGACGCGGTTGAGGCCGCCGGGCCGAACCCCTGTCCCCCGATCGTCGTCGGAGTGGGGCTCGGGGGCAATTTTGACCGGGTCGCGCAGTTGGCCAAGCGGGCGCTGCTGCGGCCGGTCGATCAGCGCCATCCAAACCCCGTCTATGCCTCCCTTGAGCGCGAGCTGCTCGATTCGATCAACGCGCTGGGCATCGGCCCGCAGGGCTTCGGCGGCAGAACAACCGCTCTGGGCGTCAACATCGAAGCCTTCCCCACCCACATTGCGCAGCTGCCCTGCGCGGTCAACATCAGCTGCCACGTCACCCGCCACAAAACGGCGGTTTTCTAAGGGAGGACGCGTAAGATGAGCGAAAAAAAACGGATCACCACCCCCTTCACCGAGCAACAGGCTCAAGCGCTGCGGGCGGGGGACTCGGTTTTGATCACCGGCGTACTCTACACCGCGCGCGACGCCGCCCACAAGCGTCTGATCGAGCTGCTCGATGCCGGACAGCCACTGCCCTGCGATCTGCGTGATCAGCTGATCTACTATGTCGGCCCCACACCCGCCCGTCCGGGCGACGCCATCGGCGCGGCGGGGCCGACCACCAGCTACCGGATGGACGCCTATGCCCCCCGGCTGATGGCTGAGGCGGGGCTGCGCGGCATGATCGGCAAGGGGCTGCGCTCCCCCGAGGTTGCCGCGGCGATCCGGGCGCATGGCGGCTGTTATCTCGCGGCGATCGGCGGCGCGGGTGCGCTGCTTGCTTCCACGGTCAAGACCTGTGAGGTGATCGCCTATCCCGAGCTTCAGTCCGAGGCGATTCACCGGCTGGAGGTGGTCGATTTTCCGGCGGTTGTTGTTCTGGATTGCGAGGGCAACGACCTCTACCGCCTTGGCCGCGACGCCTATCTGACCTGCCACGGCAGCAGGATGACGGAGGACGTGCGATGATCAAGCGAGAAATTCTCCGCCTCGTCAGGGTGGCAATCGGCTTTGCCTGCTACTCGTTCGGAATCTACTTTGGCATTCACGCCAGCATCGGCCTCGCACCGTGGGACGCCTTCGCGATGGGGCTTGCCAACCTGTTCCAATCAACCTACGGCACGATGAACGTCGCGATCGGCCTTGTGGTTCTTTTTCTGACGATCGGCGTGTTCCGGGAAAAATTCGGATTGGCCACCCCGCTCAACGCGGTGCTGATCGGCGCGGGGGTGGATGTCATCGAAGGGTGGAGCCTTCTGCCCTACATGGACAATTTTTTCCTCGGGATTCTGGTGCTGCTTGCCGGACAGTTTTTAATCTGCGTCGGCACGGTGCTCTATGTCCCGACCGCCTTGGGCTGCGGCCCGCGCGATTCGCTGATGGTGGCCCTGGCCAAGCGCTTCCCCCGGATTAAAATCGGAGTTGTCCGCGGCTGTATCGAAGCGTCGGTGCTCGCCATCGGCTGGCTGCTGGGCGCAAAGGTCGGACTGGGCACCGTCATTTCCGTTTTCGGAATCGGGAGCATGCTACAGCTTACCTGTATGCTGTTCCACTGCGATCTCAAGGGTATTGTCCACGAGAGCTGTCTGGACACCCTGCGACGCTGGAAACGCGAATTTCTGGCCGAGCACCAATCAATCTCCGATTAAACAAAATCCCGTTATTTCCCCTTCAAAGCGGTGGAAATAACGGGATTTTTTCTGCCCTTCAATCGCGGCGGCCAGTGCCTTAAAGCGAGCGGTAATAGAGCTCGCCCAGCGCGCGCAGCCATCCGGCTCGCTCCTGCGTGAGAGCGCCGGGGGACATTCTCCAGCTCCAGTTCTGCGGCCCGACGGTGCCCGGCGCGTTCATCCGTGCCTCACCACCCAGCCCCAGTAGATCCTGCGCGGTGGTGACCGCGAGACGGCAGGGACTTGCCCACGCCGCCCGGATTACCCCGTCGAGCTCCTCCCCCGCCGGAATGGCGAGATAGGCTCTCAGATAGGCGAGCGTTTCGGCGTCCAGCGAATCAATCCAGCCCCGGATGGTGTCGTTGTCGTGGGTGCCGGTGTAGCAAACCGCGTTCTCAATATGGCGGTGCGGGAGATAGTCGCTCTCATAGCCCGGGGTAAAGGCAAATTGCAGCACCTTCATGCCGGGAAAGCCGCTCTGCGAAAGCAGCGCCCGGACGCTGTCGGTGAGGATGCCGAGATCCTCGGCGATGATCGGAAGCGCCCCGAAAACAAAGCGCAGCGTATCAAAGAGCGCGATGCCGGGGCCGGGCACCCACTCCCCCTCCTTGGCCGTCCTCGAACCGGCCGGAATCGACCAGAAGGCGTCAAAGGCGCGAAAGTGATCGATTCGCACCAGCTCAAAGCGGGAAAAGGTGTGCCGAAGCCGCTCAATCCACCAGCGCCAATCGTCGGCGATGATGGCGTTCCAATCATAGAGCGGATTTCCCCAGCGCTGCCCGTCGGCTGTAAAGGCGTCGGGCGGCACCCCCGCCACGCGGGAGGGACGACCCTGCCCGTCCAGCAAAAAGAACCGACGGTTTGCCCAGACATCGGCGCTGTCCTCCGAGACATAAATCGGCAGATCACCGATCAGCCCCACCGAATGGGCGGCGGCATAGTCCTGCAACGCGCGCCACTGGCAGTCAAACAGAAATTGCACAAAGCCGTGGTAGCGCAGCTCATCCGAATGCGCCGCGCGAAACGCCGCCAACGCCTGCTCGTCGTGATTCGCCAGCCCCTGCGGCCAATCCCAAAAAGCCGCTCCGTTTTGTAGTGCTTTAATCGATAAATACAGACAGTAATCTTCAATCCACCGCTGGGAACGACAGAATTCCTCCGCCCGTGCCAGCTGCGTCTCGTCGGCACGGGAAAAGGCGCGCCGTAGCAGCCGCTCCTTCGCGGTGGACACCGCCTGCCAGTCCACCCGGCCGGGCTCGCTCCCCCACGCCTCTGCCGCGCATTCCGTCTCGGTCAGCAGCCGCTGTTTGATCAGCGCTTCAAGATCGATCAGCGCCTGCGCACCGGCAAAGGCGCTCTCGGACTGATAGGGCGAGCCCCCAAGCCCCGGCGGATGAAGCGGAAGCACCTGCCAGTAGCGCACCCCCGCCGACTCGAGCCAATCAACCCAGCGAAAAGCCGCCTCCCCCAACGACCCGACGCCGTAGGGGGAGGGCAGCGAAGAAATATGTAACAGGACGGCGGCGCTGCGCTTCATTGCGTTCCTTCCTTTCCAACCGGGTCGCCGAAGGTGACCTGCGAAAGCCGTTGGCGAACCGTTTCGGAAATTTCATCATAAACCCGCTGAAAGCGACAGTCCCCGCGTCGGCAGTGCTGCGCGTCACAGCGGCAGCTATGCTCGGGGCTAAGGCAGCGGGACAGGGTATAGACCCCTTCCACCGTCTCGAT
Organism: uncultured Oscillospiraceae bacterium; assembly: GCA_964625135.1. Classification (GTDB taxonomy): domain Bacteria; phylum Bacillota; class Clostridia; order Oscillospirales; family Ruminococcaceae; genus Yanshouia. The sequence continues at coordinate 3,509 of CAZVAV010000035.1, forward strand.
CACCTCTCGCAGGGTAATTTCCCCGGCGGGACGGGCAAGCTCATAGCCGCCCTTCGCCCCCTGATAGGAGCGAACCAGCCCGGAGGCAACCAGCTTATGCAGAATTTTCAGGGTGAAGCGCGGGGTAACGCCGGTGTCGGCCGCAATGCTCTTTGCGTCAAGCCGTCCCTGCTGTGCGGCAAGGCGGTCAACAATTCGCACGGCGTAATCCGACTCAAGGGTAATGTGCATCCAAAGCTCCCCTTTTGTTTAATCGAGGAAATCGCGCAGCTTCTTGGAACGGCTCGGATGGCGCAGCTTGCGCAGCGCCTTCGCCTCAATCTGGCGGATTCGCTCGCGGGTGACGTTAAATTCCTTGCCGACCTCCTCAAGGGTGCGCGAGCGTCCGTCCTCGAGGCCGAACCGCAGCCGCAGCACCTTTTCCTCGCGGGGGGTGAGGGTGTGCAGCACCTCGCCGAGCTGCTCGCGCAGCAGGATATGCGAGGCGGCGTCCGCCGGGGCAGGAGCCTCGTCGTCGGGGATAAAGTCGCCGAGATGGCTGTCCTCCTCCTCGCCGATCGGGGTTTCAAGGCTCACCGGCTCCTGCGCGACCCGCATGATCTCGCGAACCTTGTCGACCGACATGTCGATCTCGTCGGCGATCTCCTCGGGGGTCGGCTCATGGCCGTTCTTGTGCAGAAGCTGAGAGGAAACCTTTTTGACCTTGTTGATCGTCTCGACCATATGCACCGGAATCCGAATGGTGCGAGCCTGATCGGCAATGGCACGGGTAATCGCCTGCCGAATCCACCAGGTCGCGTAGGTCGAGAACTTAAAGCCCTTGGTGTGGTCAAACTTTTCAACCGCCTTGATCAGACCGAGGTTGCCCTCCTGAATCAGATCAAGGAACTGCATTCCGCGTCCGACGTACCGCTTGGCAATCGAGACGACAAGGCGCAGGTTCGCCTCGGACAGGCGCTTTCTCGCCTGCGGGTCGCCCTGGCTCATCCGAACCGCAAGATCAACCTCCTCGTCGGAGGACAGCAGCGGAACCCGCCCGATCTCCTTGAGATAGACCTTGACCGGGTCGTCGATGTTGATTCCCTCGGCTGAAAGAGCCGACTCCATCTCCTCCTCAACGGGGGGAAAATCGGTTGCGATGGTCGGGGCATAATTTTCAACGATTTCAACATTCGCGCCCTCGAGCGTTTCATAGAGCTTTTCTACCTGCTCTACGTCGAAATCCACCTCTTCAAGGGCGTCGTTGATCTCGGTAGTGGTAAGCTTGCCCTTTGCCTTGCCGAGCTCGAGAAGCTCCTTGACAATATTCTTTTCCTGTGCCGCCACTGGCATGTCCTCCTACTGTTTCTTCTTTTTCGCGGCGAGCTGGCGCACAAACGCGTCCAGCTCCCGCTCGTCCATCGAGCCGACCTGCTCGGGTGTTCGTTCATTTTGCTTTTCTCGGATCACCGCGATGTATCCCCGCGCGTCCTCCAGCGAGAAGCTCTGCTCCCGCGTCGAGGCGAGGAGGTAGGAAATCCGGCTCATCTGGCCGGGGGAAAGCTCGGACGAAAGGCTCATCGGTTCAATCGATCGCCCCGCCCGCAGCCGGGTATATAAAACCGTAAAAATCGCGCGGTTCTGGTCGGTGACCAGCTCCTCCGGCGCAATCTCCAAGAGAAGCTGAGCCGCGTAATCGGGATGGCGCAGCAGCAGCGCAATTAGCTTATCCTCGGCCAGCGCATAGCGCAGATTCTCCGCTCGCTGCGCGTCGCGCGGCTGGTTGGGGATTTCCTGCGCATAGATTTTTAACGACCCGTCGAATTTTTTCTGCTCCTGCCTGGCCGCTTTTCTCCGCAGCGCCTGCACCTGCTGGTCGATCGCTTCCCGGCTGACCAGCAGATCCGAGGCAATCCGGGTGATATAGACGTCGGCCTCGATCCGATTCTGCAGTCCGGCCATCAGCGGACAGAATTCCCGCAGAAAGGCAACCTTGCCGTCGTCCGCCTCAAGGTCAAACCGCTCCCGGAGCCGCGCGATGGCATATTCGGTGGAGTTGGCGCTTCCCTCGATCAGCTGGGAAAACCGCTGGGGGCCGTATTTTTTGAGGTATTCATCCGGGTCCTTCGCGCCGGTCATGCTCAACACCCGAACCCGGACGCCGGTTTTGGAAAAAATATCGGCGGCGCGGCGGGTTGCCTTTTGGCCGGGCGCGTCGGAATCGTAGGCGATCACCACCTCGGAGGTGTATTTTGCGATCAAACGTGCCTGCTCGTCGGTCAACGCGGTGCCAAGCGTCGCGACCGCGTTATCAAAGCCGCCCTGATGCACCGAGATGGCGTCCATATACCCCTCGCAGAGAATCAAGCGGGGCTGCTTTGTCGCCTTGGCGATGTTGAGCGCGAAGAGCCCACGGCTTTTTTTGAACACCGGAGTATCGGGGCTGTTGAGATATTTTGGCTCCCCCTCCCCCATCATCCGCCCGCCGAAGGCGATCACCGAGCCGCGCAGATCGATGATCGGAAAGATAACCCGGTTGCGAAAATAATCGTAGCTCCCGCCGTTTTTGTTCGGACGGGCGAGGGCGGCGGCACTCATCTCCTGCTCGGAAAACCCCTTCTCCCGCAGATGGTTGCGCAAGCCGTCCCAGCCGTCGGGCGCAAAGCCCAGCCCAAAGCGGCGAATCGTGGAATCGGTCAAGCCCCGTTTTCGGAGATAATCCAGTCCCCCGCGCCCCGCCGGGGAGACCAGCGTGGCATGATAAAACCGCGCCGCCTCGCGATTCATCTCCAGAATGCGAAGCTTGAGCTGGGAAAGAGGATCGCCCGCCTCCTCGGGCAGCTTCATCCCCGCCCGATCCGCAAGGAATTTGACCGCCTCGGTATATTCAAGGTGCTCGGCGAGGCGCACAAAGGTGATGATATCCCCTCCCGCCCCGCAGCCGAAGCAATAAAAATGATCCGGGTAGACCGCAAAGGACGGGCTCTTCTCCGAATGAAAGGGGCAAAGCCCCATCAGAAGCCCGCCAGCCCGTTTGAGGCGGGTATAGGGGGAAACGATCTGCTCGATGTCTGAGCGGTATTTGAGTTCTTCGAGAAAGCTCTCGGGTATCATCTCCTCGCCCCCTTCCTTTCATCTGCCGCTTATCCGCCCCAGGAACGGGGCACAAAAACGCTTTCGTAGACGGTGACCGCGTAGCGATCGCTCATTCCCGATATGTAGTCGCAGACCGCCCGATCGATATCCTCCTGCCCGGCGATCAGACGATATTCCTCGGGCAGCTTGTCCGGATGGACAACAAAATAGCGATAAAGCCCTTGTAGCATCGCCTTCGCCTTACCCTCCTCCCCCTTGGCGAGGGGATTGTGGTAGACCGCCTCGAACATAAAGGAGCGCATCGCCTCAAAGGCGCGCTGCACGTCGGGCGCCATCCGGATGTCGTCTGTCGACGTATCGACCAGCGAGCTGACGAAGCTCTCGATCCGCTCGGACTTGCTGCGCCCGACGGTATATTTGATCTCCCACGGGACGTCCCCCTCGCCAATCAGCCCGGCGCGGGTGGCATCCTCAAAATCGTGGTTGAGGTAGGCGATTTTGTCGCAGTAGCGAACCACCCGACCCTCCAGTGTTTTCGCGTCGACCCCGGCGGTGTGGCAGGCGATGCCGTCGAGAACGTCGGTGGTCAGGTTAAGCCCCGCGCCGTCCTGCTCGAGCACCCGCACCACCCGCACGCTCTGGGCGGCATGGCGGTAGCCGTGGGGGCAGCATTCATTGAGGGCGGCCTCCCCGGCATGGCCATAGGGGGTATGCCCGAGATCGTGCCCCAGGGCAATCGCCTCAGTGAGATCCTCGTTTAAGCGCAGTGCCCGCGCCACCGTGCGGGAGATCTGCGACACCTCGAGCGTGTGGGTCAGACGGGTGCGGTAGTGATCCCCCTCGGGGGAGAGAAAAACCTGCGTCTTGTGCTTGAGACGCCGAAATGCCTTGCTGTGCAGAATCCGATCCCGATCCCGCTGAAAGGCGGGGCGAATCGGGCAGGGCTCAAGCCAAAGCTCCCGCACGGCGTCGCAGGAAAGCTTCGCCAGCGGGGAAAGAATCGTCCTTTCGAGTTGCTCGGTCTGTTCGCGAACGGTCATGAGCGCGCTCCTTTTGTCCCTTCGTTCGGACATACTACTAATATTATACTGAGAAATTAAAATAATTCCTTCCCCGTTTGCGTAATTTCTTGCAATTTCCTCGATTTGGCTCGCTTCGACCAATTTCGCGCAAAAAAGTGCAACGGAGACGGCGGCCTTGCGTTTTAGAGCGCCGCAAAGGTGACCCGCAGCAGCCGCGGCTCCACCGCGCCCGCGGTTGCCTCGATTAGAGCCGTGCGCATCCCCTCAAGCTGCTCCTCGGGCAGGCGAACGGTAAGCACCACCCGCTCGCCAAACGAGGAGGCGAGCACCAGCGCGTCATAATCGGGCAGCAGGCGGCTGATCAGGCCGTAGCGCGGATAGGGCATATCGATCTCGCAGTCGGCGCAGGAGCGGTAGGTAATCCGCTCTGCCGAGGCAATCGCCAAGGCCGCCCCGTTGGCGTACGCTCGGGTCAGTCCGCCCGCGCCCAGCAGAACCCCGCCGAAATACCGGGTGACGGCGACGCAAACGTCAACCAGTCCCTCGCGCCGGATGACCTCAAGCACCGGCTGTCCGCCGGTTCCCTGCGGCTCCCCGTCATCGGAATAGCGTTCCCGGCTCCCCTCCCGCAAAAGGTAGGCGTAGACGGTATGCCGCGCGTCGTAATGCGCCTCCCGCCTGCGGGCAACAAAGGCCATCGCCTCCTCGGGCGTGGCCACCGGCGCGATGGCACAGAGAAAGCGGGAGCGCCGCTCGACAAATTCATCCTCGGCTTCTTGCTTAATGGTGTCAAATCGGGTCAAATTTCATCCATCCTTCCCCGCGCGTCGGTACACAGAAAAGGCGGTGCCAAAACGACACCGCCTTTTTTGGTACAAACCTTACTTATTGAGACCAAAGCGCTTGTTGAAACGATCGACACGACCGCCCGTATCAACCAGCTTCTGTCTGCCGGTGAAGAAAGGATGACACTTGGAGCAGATTTCCACTCTGATATCCTTCTTGGTCGAACCGGTCTCGATCACCTCGCCACACGCGCAGCGGATGGTCGTAGGCTCGTACTTGGGATGAATTCCCTCTTTCATGCTAGTCACCTCTTTCTGAATCCTGTTACAAATGCGTTTATTATAATACCATAAGAGCCCTGCAAATGCAAGTACTTTTTTCGGACAGGCCAACGGAATTTTCAGATTCCTAGAATTTCCTTGACCGCCGTCTCAAGCTCGGCACAAAGCGCCTTGGCCGCCCCGGCGTTCTCGCCCTTGATCATGTAATAAACCTTGAGCTTCGGCTCGGTGCCGGAGGGTCGGATCACCACCGTTCCGCCATTTTCCAGCGTCAGCGAGAGAACGTCGGAGGAGGGCAGCCCAATCGGCTCGCTTGCCCCGCCGGTCACACAGACGCCGGCGCGGTAATCGCAGACGCTCTTCACCCGATGGACACCCAGCGCACGGGGCGGCGCGGCAAACAGGCGGTTCATCAGCTCGGCCATCCGCTTCATTCCGTCCGAGCCGGCGAAGACGGTGCTGCTGACCCAATTGTAAAAATAGCCGAAGCTCTGATAAATTTCATCCAGCGCGTCGAGCAGCGTGCGGCCGGCGAGCTTATGATACGAGGCCATCTCGGCGACCAGCATCGCGGCGGCAACCGCGTCCTTGTCCCGGACATAGGGCTTCGCGAGATAGCCGCAGCTCTCCTCAAAGCCAAAGACAAAGCGCTCGGCCTCGCCGTTTTGCTCGAGCCGCGCAATGGTATCTCCGATATACTTAAAGCCGGTCAGGACGTTGATCATCTCGATGCCATGACTGGCGGCAACGAGGTCGGCCAGCGTGGTCGAAACAATCGACTTGACCGCGACGGGGCGACGGGGCATGCTCCCTTGTTCGCCGCGCGCCCGTCCGATGTAATCGAGCAGCAGCACGCCGACCTCGTTGCCGGTCAGCAGTGTATAGACGCCGTCGCGGCCGGCCGCGACGCCCAGTCGGTCGGCGTCGGGGTCGGTGCCGATCAGCAGGTCGGCTTCGGTACGCTTGGCAAGGGCAAGCCCGAGCGCCATTGCCTGCTCCAGCTCCGGATTGGGGTAGGAGCAGGTCGGAAAATTGCCGTCAGGAAGAAGCTGCTCCTCCACCAGCGTCACATCCCGGATGCCGATCTCCGAGAGGATGTGGCGCACCGGAAGATTTCCGGTTCCATTAAGAGGAGTATAAACGACCTTGAGACCGGCCTGCTTTGACGCCTCGGAGACGCAGCGGCAGGAGAGAACCTCTCGGTAATAGCCCCGGGTTGCCTCGTCATCGACCAAAACGATCATCCCGGAGGCCATCCCCTCCTCGAGGGAAAGGCAGCGAACCCCGTCAAACAGATCGGTCTGCTCAATCAGTGAAAGCACCTCACCCGCCGCCTCGCTGGTCATCTGGCAGCCGTCGGGGCCATACGCCTTGTAGCCGTTGTACTCGGCGGGATTGTGGCTCGCGGTAACCATCACCCCGGCGGCGCAATGGTAATAGCGAACCGCCCAGGAAAGCATCGGGGTCGGCGCAAGGGTGGGATACAGATAGGCGCGCACCCCGTTGGCCGCAAAGACCCCGGCGGCGGCCTTGGCAAACAGCTCGGACTTATTGCGGCTGTCAAAGGCAATCGCCGCCGAGGGGGTCTCTCCGCCCTTGGAATGGCGCAGGATATACCCGGCCATCCCCTGCGTGGCCTGACGCACCACATAAAGGTTCATCCGATTGGTTCCGGCCCCCAGCACACCGCGAAGGCCCGCTGTTCCAAAGGAAAGCTCGGTATAAAAACGCTCGTAAATTTCCTTTTCGTTTCCCTGAATCGCCTCAAG
>CAZVAV010000036.1:0-2838 GCA_964625135.1 uncultured Oscillospiraceae bacterium
CTTCCCAGCACCATGAAAATCGCGCTTGGCGGAATCGGCCTTTCCGTGTTGATTGGCGTACCGTTGGGGATGATTTCGGCCATTAAGCAATATTCCTTTATCGATTACTTCTCCCGCGTTCTCGCAATGCTGCTGACCGCAATTCCGGTGTTCTGGCTGGGTCTGATGATGCTTCTCTACTTCTGCCTGAAGCTGAGATGGCTCCCCTCGACCGGTGCGGATTCGTGGCAAAACTTTGTTTTGCCCATCATCGCTCTGGCGGCCTCCGCTACCGCGACGCAAACGCGAACCACCCGCTCCTCGATGCTCGAGGCGATTCGTCAGGATTATGTCAGAACGGCGCGGGCGAAGGGTGTTTCAGAAAGCAAGATCATGTTTAAGCATGTGCTGCGCAACAGCATTCTTCCCGTTATCACCATCGCCGGCATGAATGTCGGCGTTCAGATGGGCGGTACGGTGGTCATTGAAAGCGTGTTTGCCATTCCCGGAATGGGCAGCATGCTCATCAACGCCGTTCGTGTCAAGGATGCCCCGATTATCGTCAGCTCGGTCATCGTGGTTGCCGTCTTTATCGGCTTGATGAACCTGCTGGTGGATTTGATTTATACCGTGGTTGATCCTCGCCTCAAGTCACAGTACTTTACCGTCAAAAAGCAGGTGAAGCGCCGTCAACGGGGTGAAGCGCCTGCGAATGCCTAATATGAAAGGATGAAATCCTGATGGGGACTTCCAATACCGATACCGTAAAGCGCAGAAGTCAGCTGGCCTCCGTTGTGCACCGTTTTATGAAAAACAAGCTCTCGGTTCTTGGCCTGATCATCCTGCTTGCGCTGGCTGTTTTCTCCTGCTCGGCGGACTTGTTTTTTGACTATAATACCCAGGCAATTGCCCAAAATGCCCAAGCACGGTTTTTGCTCCCCTCGAGTGAGCATATCTTCGGAACCGATCAATATGGCAGAGACATGTTCATTCGGATTGTCTACGGCGGCAGAATCTCCTTGATAGTTGGCTTCTTCACCGCAGGCTTCGCCCTGTTTTTCGGAACGATTGTCGGCGCCACCGCGGGTTATTTCGGCGGACGGGTGGACAACCTGCTGATGCGTTTTATGGATGTCTTTCTGGCCATCCCCGCCATGCTGCTCGCGATCTGTATCGTTGCGGCAATGGGCGGCGGTCTGGTCAACCTGCTTTTGGCCAACGGCATTTCACAGGTGCCGCGCTATGCGCGAATTGTGCGCGCCAACGTCATGGGGCTGAAAAACTCGGAATTTGTAGAGGCGGCGCGCGCCTGTGGCTCGGGTCACATCCACGTCATCTTCAACCATATCATCCCTAACACCCTCGGCTCGCTTATCGTGCAGGTCACCCTCACGATGGCATCCTCCATCCTGTCGGTCGCATCGCTCAGCTTTCTGGGCCTTGGCATTGCACCTCCTACACCGGAATGGGGCTCGATGCTGTCTACCGGCAAGGAGTTCATGAGACAGTATCCGCATCTGATTATCGTACCGGGTCTCGCAATCATGCTGTCGGTGCTTTCCTTCAACCTGATTGGCGATGGTCTTCGTGATGCGTTGGATCCCAGACTGAAAAACTAACCGTATCACCGGTGGAAAAGAGTGCGCATATGAACGAAAATACAGAAAAATTGCTGGATATCAAGGATCTATTCATTACATACGCAACAGACGATGCTACCATTTATGCTGTGAATGGGCTGAATATGGAGCTCTATCGCGGTGAAACGCTGGGCTTGGTTGGTGAAACCGGTGCGGGCAAAACCACCACGGCAATGGCGATTATGCGTTTGCTGCCGGAACGGGTCGGAAGGATCCTGTCCGGCAAGATTCAATTTGACGACGTCGATATTACCGCCGCCAGCGAAGCAGAGATGCGCACCCTGCGCGGCGAACGAGTTTCGATGATCTTTCAGGACCCGATGACCTGCCTCAATCCCGTATTGACCATCGGCGATCAGATTGCCGAGGTCATTGAAAGCCACGGCGAAACAGATAAGCATGTTGTTTCGCAGCGCGTTGACGACATCCTTACGCTGGTCGGCCTGCCCCCCGAGCGGAAGAACGACTACCCTCATCAGTTCTCGGGCGGCATGAAGCAGCGCGTCGATATTGCCATCGCATTGGCCTGTGAGCCGCAGCTGCTGCTGGCGGATGAGCCCACCACGGCGCTCGATGTCACGATTCAGGCACAGGTTCTGGCTCTGATGAAGGAGCTGCGCAAAAAGTTCAACACCTCGATGCTGCTGATTACCCATGATCTGGGCGTGGTCGCGGAGGTATGTGACCGCGTGGCAATCATGTACGCAGGCGAGATCATTGAATGCGGCACGGTGGATCAAATTTTCTTTGGCGAAAACCATCACCCCTATACCAAGGGCTTGTTCGGCTCGATTCCCAGCATGAGTGAGGGACAGCGCCGTCTGCGTCCGATCGACGGACTGATGCCCGACCCCGCAATCCAGATTAAGGGATGTCCCTTTGCGAGCCGCTGCCCCAAAAAGCAGGACAGATGCGTAGAGGAGAAGCCTTCCAACCATCTGGTTGCTTCCGGAAATACCATCAAGTGCCATTTGTTCCAACAAAGCACGCAGGATGCAGGAGGCAAGAACTATGTCAACTCCGCTCATTGAGGTCAAGCATCTCAAAAAGTATTTTTCAACACCGCGCGGTGATCTCCATGCTGTCGATGATGTGAATCTGGTCATCGAAAAGGGGGAGACGCTTGGCGTTGTGGGAGAGTCCGGCTGTGGCAAGTCCACCTTGGGCAGAACCATGCTGCGTCTGCTGCCGCATACCTCGGGAGAGGTTCTCTTTGAAG
>CAZVAV010000036.1:2848-10375 GCA_964625135.1 uncultured Oscillospiraceae bacterium
TCTTTGAAGGCAAGAATATTCTGGAGTACGATCAAAAGCAGATGAAGGCCCTGCGTGAAGACATGCAGATGATCTTTCAGGACCCCTATGCTTCGCTCGATACCCGTTATACCATCAGCCAGATTATCGAGGAGCCGCTGCTGCTCTGCCGCAAGGACATGAGCAAAAAGGAGCGCAACGAGCGCATCAGAGAGCTGATGGATATTGTCGGCCTTGCACAGCGCTTTGTCAACTCCTATCCCCATGAGCTCGATGGCGGCCGCCGCCAGCGCATCGGCGTGGCGCGCGCGCTTGCTCTGAACCCCAAGTTCATCGTTTGTGACGAGCCGGTGTCCGCGCTTGACGTTTCGATTCAGGCACAGATCCTAAACCTGATCATGGATTTGCAGGAAAATATGGGCTTGTCCTACATGTTCATCACCCACGATTTGAGCGTGGTCAAGCACATCAGCAATAACATTGCCGTCATGTATCTGGGTCAGTGCATCGAGCGCGCGCCTACCGCGGAGCTGTTTGCACACCCCTCTCATCCCTATACCCAAGCGCTTTTGGCGGCGATTCCGATTCCTGACCCCTCGAAGCGCAACGAGGAGCGCCAGATTATCCGTGGCGAGGTAACAAGCCCGATCAATCCCCCTCTGGGATGCAGATTTGCGGCGCGCTGCCCCTTTGCCGGAGAGGAATGCCACGGCAAGCATATCGAGCTGAAGGAAGTGTCCCCCGGCCATTTCCTCGCTTGTGCCAAGTTCGGAAAGCTACATCAGTAGGTTGTCGTTTTCATTTTTATAGAAGGAGTGTCAGATTATGAATTCAATGCAGCGCGTAAAGGCAATGATCGAAGGAACCGAGGTTGACCGCATCGGCGTGGCAGCCTGGTATCATATGCCCCTGCTCGACCAGGTGGCCAAGGATTTTGCAAAGGGCATTCTCACCTCCTGCGAGGTCATGAAGTGGGATCTCTGCAAATTGCAGTACAACGGCCTGTTTTTTGACGAGGCCATGGGCTGCGTCTATGAGCCCTCTGTTTCCGCGACCCACCTCAACGGCACGGTCACCAGCTTCCCTGTGCACCACCCCAAGATGTATCGTGATCTGAAGGTGCCCAAGATCACCGACAAGGCGATTGCCACCCAGCTTGATATTACCAAGCGGGTCATTGACGGACTCAAGGGCGAGGTTCCGGTCATTGCAAGCGTGTTCTCCCCCCTCTACTGCGCCCGCGGTGTCTATGGCGGAAGCTCAAATCCCCAGCTGCTTCGCGCGGCGATCAAGTACAATCCCGAGGATGTTCATGCCGGCCTTGAGATCATCAGCGAGTCGATTCAGGTGTTCCTCGATGCCCTGATGGCAATCGGCGGCGTGGACGGCATCTTCTTTGCGGATGCGTTTGCCTCCTATGACGATATGGACAGAGAGACCTATGCCGAGTTCGGCGCAAAGTACGATCTGCCCCTGCTCCGTTCGATTCAGGACAAGACCTGGTTTAATATGCTGCATGTGCACGGCTATAAGAACCTGCGCTTCGATCAGTATGAGGAGCTGGGCTACCCTGTTCAGGCCTACAACTGGGAGGATCGCGTCAACGACCCCACACATCCCGCAATGAGCCTGAAGGAAGTTCGCGCCATCACCGATAAGGTGCTGATGGGCGGCGTTGAGTTCTGGCATGATTTCGACAGCCCCAAGAACGATCGCGAGGCCGTCAAGGCGGTGATCAAGGCTCGTTTGATCGATGCCCTTGAGCAGCTTGGCCCCGACGACAAGAAGTTTATCTTTACCCCCGGCTGCTCGGTCAAGATGCACGTCCCGGAGTACCGGATGCAGCTGCTGCATGAGGTTGTTGCAGAGGTCACCGGCATCGAATAAACCGCCCCCTATGATAGCCTTCGGCAAAAACAGGCCCGTGTTTCTTCAGCCCGTTTCGGGAGAGATGCGCGGGCTTTTGCTTCCCCGATCGCTTGTTTTATGATAGAATAGCATTTCGGGCGGAGCAGAGCCCCGCTCCTACGGGGATTTGCGTTGATCAATTGTTTACGGTATCATACTGATTGGGAGGTGCTCGCTTGATTGAAGTTTTAGGGCTGACAAAACGCTATGGGACACATACCGCGGTGGATCATATCAGCTTTCATTTGGAAAAGGGACAGGTCTATGGATTACTGGGCCCCAACGGCGCGGGAAAATCCACCACGATGAAGCTGCTGACCGGATGTCTCTTTCCGAGCGAAGGCTCGATTATGATTTCGGGTCACAATTTGTTTGAGGAGCCCGAGCAAGCCAAGCGCCTGATCGGCTATCTCCCCGAGCTTGTGCCGCTGTATCCTTCGATGACGCCGCAGGAATTTCTCTTGTTTCTGGCGGAGATGAAGGGGATTCCCGCAAAGGAGCGCGCGGAGCAGGTTGCCCGGGTGATGGAGCTGACGCAGCTTACCGCGATGCGAAACCGCTTAATCCGCCACCTCTCAAAGGGCTATGGGCAGCGGGTCGGAATTGCACAGGCGCTGCTGGGCGCTCCGCAGGTTTTGATTCTCGATGAGCCGACCGTCGGGCTCGACCCCGCCCAGATCATTGAGGTGCGCAACCTGATTCGGGAGCTGGGGAAAACGCACACGGTTATTTTAAGCTCTCATATCTTGGCGGAGGTCAGTGCAATTTGCAGCCGGGTTCTGATCCTTTCGCAGGGGAAGCTGATCGCCGACGACACCCCCGAGGCCCTGCGGGCGGGGCGCGGCATGTCGCTGGAGGATGTGTTTCTGGCGCTCATTTCACAGAGCGAACAGGGAAAAACGGCGTTGGACGCGCCGGAGCAGGAGGTGGAGAAGTAATGCCGGCATTTTGGAAGCGCGAGGTTCGCAGCTATTTTCAGTCGCTCGTAGGCTATGTGCTGATCGCCGCTATGCTGTGCATGATCGGAACGCACACCTATATGATCTGCATCGTGAGAAGAATGCCGGTATTTGAGCAGGTGCTCGGCTCCTCCGCGCTGATTTTTCTCTTGATGGTACCGATTTTGACGATGCGCACCTTTTCGGAGGAGCGAAAGAGCGGCATTTTGGAGTTTTTCTATTCCCTTCCGATTTCGCTCGGCAACCTGGTCTTGGGAAAATATCTTGCCCTGCTGAGCATCCTGCTGCTGCCGCTCCTGTTTTCGATGCTGTATCCCTTGATTTTAGGAAACTTCGGAACGCTCAATATGGGAATCATCGCAAGCTCGTTTTTGGGGTTCTTTGCGATGGGCGCGGCACTGCTTGCGATCGGTCTGTTCTTTTCCGCTCTGCTGGAAAATCAGGTTGCCGCGGCGGCGGTCACCTTTATCTTGTTGCTGCTGGGCTATTTCATGCCATCCCTGTCCAAGGCGATTCCTGCTGACGCCTTCGTCGCCTTTCTCGCCTTGGCGCTGCTCATTCTGCTTGCTGCGCTTGTGTGGTTTCTGCTGACGCGAAACAGCATCAGCGCCCTGTCCTTTGCGCTGGCTTGCTCGGTTCCGCTCTGCCTTGTTTACCGCTTTGCACCCGCCTATCTGGAGGGGAGCCTTAACAAGCTGATGCAGAGCCTGTCGGTGTATGCGCGTCTTTACAGCTTTAGCGAGGGGATTTTGGATATGACCACGTTGGTGTATGACGGCAGCCTGACGGTGCTGATGCTCTTTCTCACGGTTCAGGTTTTGGAATACAGGAGGTGCCGATAATGTCAAAGCCGCGACAGGGAACACCTTCTGCTACCGGTAGCTTTCGTCTTAGATATACAAAAGGTATTTTATTCCTCTGCGTGCTGGCTGTTATACTGGCTGTTGTTGTCAATGTGTTTGTGGCACAGCTTCCGGCGCGCTATACCCGTTTTGATACGACCGACATCAAGCTTTATTCCGTTTCGGATTTGACCCGGCAGATCGTTTCGGGATTAGAGGAGGACGTTCGGATTTACATGGTGTCCCAGTATGGACAGGAGGATCCGATCGTCCGGGAGCTGCTGTACCGCTATGCCGATCTGAGCGGACATATCCGTGTGGAGCAGATTGACCCCGTGCTACAGCCCGACCGGCTTGCTCCATATGGCACTTCGCTTGAGGCGAACAGCGTGATTGTCGCTCGTGGCAGCCGCTTTCGTGTGCTCAAGCCCAGTCGGCTCTACGTCGAAACCAAAACCTATGTCGGAGAAGGAGTAGAAGGCGGCTATACCTATGATTCCTATTTTGCGGGGGAACAGGAGATTACCAGCGCAATTTCCTTTGTCACCGGCGACAAGCTTCCCCGGCTGTATCAGCTCACCGGGCATGGCGAACAGCCGCTTCCCGATTATGTCCAAACAGCAATCAAACGGGAAAACATTGAGGTGCAGCCGCTGCATCTGGCGACGCTTGATGCGGTACCCGGCGATGCCGACCTTCTTTTGCTCTACGCTCCCGAGCGCGACCTTTTGGAGCAGGAGTCGAAGCTGATACTGACCTATCTGCAAAACGGCGGCAAGATGATGATTGTCGGCGGCAATTTCAAACAGCCCGCCCCCTATTTCGACGCGGTTGTCTCCGATTACGGCGTGGCTCGTCTGGACGGAATTGTAGCGGAAACGAACAGCAATTATTTTCTCGAGCAATATCCCACCTATGTTCTCGCGAACATCGGCAGCCACCCCATCACACAGCCGCTGGTGAATCAGGGCTATTTCATCGTCTCCCCGATGTCACAGGGACTGGCGCCGATCGGTGCTTCCCGCCAAGGCGTCTCGACGTCGGCTCTGCTCTACACCACCGATGCGGCGCTGAGCGTTTCCGCCGACCAACAAGCGGAACAAGCAGAGCCTGCGATGCAGGGTCCCTTCACGATCGGCCTGGCACTTGAGGAGGCGGTTGGAGCAAAAACCACGCGGCTGGTATGGTTTACCTCGCCCTATCTGCTGCTGGAGGATGTCAACGCGCTGTCCTCGGGTGCGAACCTTGATCTGTTCCTCAATTCTCTGAGCTGGATGTATGATTTCGACAAGGGAATTTCGATTCGCTCCAAAACGCTGCTGATGGATTACCTGACCATCCGCTCCACCACGGGACTGGTGCTCGGCATCGTCATGATCGCTGTAATTCCGCTGCTGATTTTGATCGCCGGCGGCATCGTGCTCAGACGAAGGGGGAGGTGCTAGCTTGCAGAAAAATCGTAGGCTTTTCATTATTCTGTTGATTTTGGTCTGCCTGTTTGCGGGCGCTTCGCTGCTGTTGCACCTTGGTGTGTTCTCGGCGCTTGGCGCGGAGGATTCCACGCAGAACAAGGAGACGGTTCTTTTGAGAATTCCCACCGATGCGGTAGCGGAGGTGGAGTGGTCGGGCGGAGAGGCTCCGGCCTTTCGGCTGACAAAAAATTCGCAGGGCGAGTGGGTCTCCGCCGCACAACCCGAAATTTCACTCGATCAAGCCAAGCTGATCAATACGGTCACGGCGTTGTGTCAGGTAGTTTCCACCCGTGAAATTGCCGCGCCCGCCGATCCTCAGACCTATGGCCTTGCACCGGCCAAGCGCAAGGTTACCCTCACCCTCTCGGACGGGCGCAGCGTGACCTATTTCTTAGGTGATCTCAACCCCTATACCAACCGCTATTATTTTCAGATGGAGCAGGACAGCACGGTTCACGCAGTCGGATATTCGGTGGGCGAGTCGATGAACCTTGGACTTCTGGATTATGTCAAGCTGCCTGAGCTGCCCGGACTGAAGCTTTCTTTTCTCGACAGCATCACGCTGCAAGTCGGGCAGCAGGCCTTTCGTGCGGTTCATCCTCCGCAGGGGAATGACAGCAGCTACGGGGGCACTGTGGCGGCGGCGGAACACAAACTGGCATCCTTAAGTTGGTAGCTTGAAGAGAACACCTTTCCATTGTGAAGGGTGTTCTCTTTTTTACGGTCGCAACAATTACTCAAATAACATCGGCCAATTGTGGCAAACTACCGGCGGGAGGGATCAGGATGGAACTGAATTTTGACGCGGTTTATTATGAGCCGGAGGCGATGACCTACGAGCTGGGGCAGCACTTATCCGCAAAATATGCGCAATTGCCGTGGATTGAAATTAAATCACACAATCGCATTCCCGAGTTGAGTGCGGCAGAGAACCGGGAATTTCTGAAGCTGAAGCGCCATTTGGTGATCGGTGTGCGGAAAACGCACAAGTATGTGGAGAATCACAAGGTGTCGGATTGGCTGGTTCCCTACACCTCCTCCGGATGCCGAGCGATGTGTCTATATTGCTATCTGGTTTGTAATTACAATAAATGCTCTTACCTGAGGCTGTTTGTCAATCGCGAGCAAATGATGGATCGGCTGTTAAAGCTGAGCGCCGCCTCGCCTACGCCACAGACCTTTGAGATTGGAAGCAACAGCGATCTGGTGCTGGAGAATGCGGTGACGGGAAATCTCCTGTGGACGATTGAGCGCTTTGCCCGCGAGGGACGCGGATTTTTGACCTTTCCCACAAAATTTGATCTGGTAAAACCGTTGCAGAACCTGAATCACGGCGGAAAAACCATTTTTCGCATGAGCGTGAATCCCGAGGAGATCATAAGCCGTGTGGAGCTTGGCACCTCATCTCTGGATGCGCGTATTCGGGCGCTCAATGCAATGGCGGATGCGGGCTATCCGATCGGTATTCTAATTGCGCCGGTGATTCTGCTGCCGGACTGGAAGCAAATGTATCAGACGCTCATAGAACGCCTTGCGGACGAGTTAAATCAAAGGGTGAAACAAAACGGCTTTATTGAAATCATCCTGATGACCTACAGCTATGTACAAAACGCCATTAATTCCGAGGCGTTTCCCGGCGCTGTGTCGCTGCTTGACCGGGAACAGATGACAGGACGTGGCCGGGGGAAGTATTGCTATCGTGCGGATTTGAGAACCGAGGCGGAGGCGTTTTTGCAAGATACGCTTGCCCGCTGCCTGAAAACAATGCGGATTCTGTATATCTCTTGACTCGGTGTGGGTTGCGTTTGCGGGCTATTTGAACCTTGGAATTGATCTGCTAAATTGATTGAGCAAGGTTCTCTTTTAGTATATATAGAAAAGGGCCGCCGGTATAAAATCGGCGACCCTTTGTTTGACCAGCCAGCCTGCGTCCCGAGACGCCCGACAAGTTTGCTGTGCGTTAGCCTTCGGCGGATGCCTGACCACGCATCATTTGCCGAACCAGCTCTTCCATTTCCTCTTTAGAATGAACCTGATGGGTTTGGCTGATGATGGCCTGCCGCTGCTCGGCGGGCAGGGAGGAGAAATGCTGCATCGCGCCAAAGTCCTTGGCCAGTGCCATTCCAAGTCCCATCGGAATCTCAGCGCCGTTTACCAGATTAGGATCCATGCTTATCACCTCGTTGCTAGTATTGCCGGATTGGCCGGGGAATTGCATCGTGCCCTTACCTATTAAATAGGAAAAGGCGCAGGTACAACGACAGAACGCCGCCCAAGGAAGTGTTTTCCCTGAGCGGCGTTCTGTTTGATCATGGTACGCCCGACAGAATTCGAATCTGCGACCTTTGGAGTCGGAGTCCAACGCTC
>CAZVAV010000037.1:0-10350 GCA_964625135.1 uncultured Oscillospiraceae bacterium
GCGGTTATTTTTGTTTGCTCACAAGAGCGTGGACTTTCACCACTAAGTTATTGCCCATGCTGGGCACACCAAAGAAAATTGCCCCGCATGGCCGTAAAGCCCTGCGGGGCAATTTGTTTATCCCTGTGAAAGCTCGTTAATAATTTTATCTCCGACATAGAGGCCGTGCGCTGCGGCGTGGGAGAGCGAACGGGTAAAGCCCGCGCCGTCGCCGACCGCGTAGATTCCCTTGCAGCCCTCCAGCGCAAAGTCCACCGTCTCGGGCCGCGCCGAGTAGTACTTGCACTCGATGCCGTACAGCAGCGTGTCGTAGTTGGCTGTTCCGGGGGAGATCGCGTCAAGGGCGTGCAGCGTCTCAATGATGTTGTCGAGCTGGCGCTTGGGCATACAAAGGCTCAGGTCGCCCGGCACCGCGTCGAGGGTCGGACGCACGGTCGACTGGGCAAGCCGGTGCTCATTGGTGCGTCGGCCGCACTCAAGGTCTCCAAGCCGCTGCACCAGCACACTGCCGCCCGAGATCATGTTCGCCAGCGAGGCAACCGCGCGGGCATAGTCGATCGGCTCGTTAAACGGCTCGGTGAACCGAATGGTGGTCAGCAGGGCAAAGTTGGAGTTTTTGGTCTTACGCGACTCATCCCGGTAGGAGTGGCCGTTGACGGTGAGGATGCCGGAGGTATTCTCCATGACGACATTTCCCCGCTCGTTAAAGCAGAACATCCGGGTGGTGTCGCCATACATCTTGGAGCGGTACCAGATCTTCGGCTCGTAAATCTGCGAGGAAAAGTCCTGCCAGACGAGTGACGGAAGCTCGACCCGCACGCCGATGTCGATCTGGTTGTTATTCATCTTGATGCCGTTTTTGCGGCACCAGTCGGCGAAATAGCGGCTGCCCGCGCGGCCGACCGCAAAGATGATCCGCTCGGCCTCGACCGTCTCGGTCTCCTTGCTGCGTCCGCCAAGGGTCAGCAGATGGCGCTCCCGGTCGACGTCGATCACCTCTGTTTCAGCACGAATCTCGATGCGGTCGCGCAGCGAATCGACCAGCTTGAGCATCGTCGCGAAATTCGAGTCGGTTCCCAGATGCTTGAGCTGCGCCTGCTGCATGTGCAGGTCGTGCTGAAGGCAGAGCTTCTTGAGCGAATCGCTCGGCATAAACCGGTCGGTCGTCGCGCCGAAGCCGACCAGAACCGAATCGGCCTGCTCAATATAACGGATGACCTGCTCCTGCGGCAGATAATCGGTCAGCCAGCCGCCGTACTCGGTGGAAATGACATACTTGCCGTCCGAAAAGGCGCCCGCCCCGGCCAGCCCCTCCATGATCGAGCAATGAGCACAGTGGACACAGGTCTTTGCCTTGCCGGTCACCATCGGGCAGCTTCTGTGGATGAGATCGGGGCCCTTTTCGACCAGCAGAATTTTAAGCGTCGGACGCTCCCCGATCAAACGGTAGGCCGCCATGAGCCCACCGATGCCTCCGCCGATAATGGCGACGTCGTAACATCCGGCGCTTCGGTTGGTTTGGTTTGCCATGAGAGATCAATTCCTTTCAGACAGCATGATTCGGACCGCTGGACTTTGGGCACAACAATAGGGCGCGAGATTCCCGCACCTTCTGTCTTTTCCCATGCCGGCAGTCTGAAGCTGCATCACAAATGCGAACACCGCCGCCGTCCTTCCGATTTTTCACAGCGATCGCGGCAGCTAAGGGTTATTATAGCACAAAAGCGGTGAAAAGCAAAGACGGGAAATCCTTTCCCAGTAATTCTTCTGCTTTTGCATCAAAATACACTTGATTTTTTTGGAAGGTACGGGTATCATGGATAATAATTCAGCCGAAATTTGCTAAATGTATACAGATTTTAGACAGGAAAAGGAAGATGAAGATGCAGCCGCTTACCCTTGACAAGATCTACCATGCCGCCTTTACCATGAAGGACGTTGTGCGCACCACCGACCTGATTCACGCTCCCGACCTCCTGCCGGGCAGTGAAATCTATCTCAAAACCGAGAATCTCCAGGTCACCGGCTCCTTTAAGGTGCGCGGCGCGTATTATAAAATCTCCCAGCTCTCCCCCGAGGAACGAAAGAACGGGGTAATCGCCTGCTCGGCGGGCAACCATGCACAGGGCGTGGCGCTGGCGGCCACCCGCGCGGGGCTTCCCTCGACCATTTGCATTCCCCACAGCGCGCCCCTCTCAAAGGTGGAAGCAACCAAGCGTTACGGCGCGCAGGTTGAGCTGGTTCGCGGGGTCTATGACGACGCCTACGCCCATGCCCGCGCGATACAGCAGGAAACGGGCGCCACCTTTATCCATCCGTTTGACGATCCGGCGGTAATCGCGGGGCAGGGCACCATCGGTCTGGAAATTCTCGACCAGCTGCCCGATGTCGACGCGGTGATTGTGCCGATCGGCGGCGGCGGACTGATCTCGGGGGTCGCCTTTGCGATCAAATCGCTCAACCCCAACGTCAAGGTCTACGGGGTGCAGGCCGCCGGTGCGCCGTCGATGCTCTCGGCCATCGAGCACCACCGCCGCGAGGCGCTGCCCACCGTCTCGACGGTGGCCGACGGCATTGCGGTCAAGCTGCCCGGCGAGCTGACCTATGAAATCTGCTCGAATTATGTCGACGAAATCGTCACCGTTACTGACGATGAAATTTCCACCGCCATCCTCACCCTGATCGAAAAGCAAAAGCTCATCGCCGAAGGGGCGGGGGCGGTTTCCTTCGCCGCCATGCTCTTTGACAAGCTTCCGCTTGAGGGGAAAAAGGTGGTCTGCCTGATCTCGGGCGGCAACATCGACGTCAACATCCTCTCCCGGGTCATCAGCCGAGGGTTGATCATGGCGGGGCGCAATACCCATCTGCGGATCGAGCTGACCGACCAGCCCGGCCAGATGGCACTGGTTTCACAGATGATTGCCGACCACGGCGCAAACATCACCGCCGTTTATCACAACCGCACCGCCGACAATAAAAATATCACCGACTGCTTCCTTGATATCGACATCGAGACGAGAAACCTCGATCATCTTATGGAAATTAAAACCGCGCTGCGGGAAGCGGGGCTTCAGGTATCTCGCCGTTAATTTACAAATTTCTTCTTGTACCTAACCCCCGCGCATTGTATGATACAGTCAGCAACACAAAAGACAGGAGGAAATCAATATGACCCCTATGCTGGAACAGCTCCGCGAAAAGAAGGGCTTCCTCTGCGACATGGACGGGGTGATCTACCACGGAAATCGCCTTCTGCCCGGCGTCAAGGAATTTGTCGAGTGGCTCTACGCCGAAAACAAGAGCTTTCTTTTCCTGACCAATTCAAGTGAGCGCAGTCCGCTCGAGCTTCAACAAAAGCTCGCCCGAATGGGACTTGAGGTGGATGAAACCCACTATTACACCAGCGCTTTGGCTACTGCAAAATTTTTGAGCCGTCAGGCTCCCGGCTGCACCGCCTATGTCATCGGTGCGCCCGGCCTTTTTAACGCGCTGTATGACGTCGGCATTATGATGAACGACGTCAATCCCGATTATGTCATCGTCGGCGAGACCCGCAGCTATAATTACGAGAGCATTCTCAAGGCGGTATCGCTGGTAATGGGAGGCGCCAAGCTGATTGGCACCAATACCGACATCACCGGCCCGATCGAGGGCGGCATCGCCCCCTCCTGCCGGGCGCTCTGCGCCCCCATCGAGCTAGCCACCGGCAAGTCGGCTTACTTTGTGGGCAAGCCCAATCCCTTGATGATGCGCACCGGCCTAAAGCTGCTCGGCTGCCATTCCAACGAGGCGGTAATGGTCGGCGACCGGATGGACACCGATATTGTCGCCGGGATGGAGACCGGCCTTGACACGGTGCTGGTTCTCTCAGGGGTCAGCGACCTGACGACCATCGGCCAGTTCCCCTACCGCCCCACCTATGTGCTGGAAGGGGTCGGAAAGATTCCGTCCGCGCAATAATCGGCACGCCTTTGGGGCATCCTATCCCCTGAGGTGATCAATATGGAACGCATCCATCTCTGCCTGTCCGACCTGCTCGATCAGGATCTGACGGCAAACGAATATTTTCAGACCCTGCCGCCCGAGCTTCAGTCGGCCCTCTATGATTGTGAGGTTACCACCTTTTCGGAGCTTCAGGACTGCGTGCAGCGGCTGCGGGAGTCCCCGTTCATGGGATAGGGGCTGCGCAAGCCTCGTAAAAAGATTCGGCCAAAAGCCGGATCTTTTTCTGTTTTCAACCCTTTGATTTCAAGAGAAATCCTGAGAAAGACAGAATAATCGCCAGAGATTTGGAGACAATTTAAAATTTTAGCATTTTTTCAGGACTTTTTCGCATTAGCAATTTATCATGATAAACTGATATAATGATTTGCATGATGGGAAACCATTTCCCTTTTGAAAGGATGAATTGCTCACATGAAAAAGACGATTTGCATCGCCGTTGCGCTGGCATTGGCGCTTTCCCTCACTGCCTGCTCGGGCAGCTCTTCAAGCACACCCGCTTCGGCACCTGCCCCTTCCGAGGCTGCGTCGGTCGCGGCAGTCTCCTCCGAGGCCGCTCCGGTCGAAGCCGCCCCCACCGCCGCCTACGTTGAGCTCGCACAGAATCTCGGCGCCGAGGAATACGGCATCGGCTTTCGCAAGGGCGATGTCGCGCTCGGCCTTGAGGTACAGCGCATTCTCGACCAGATGATCGCCGACGGAACCGCCGCCTCGATCTCGACACAATGGTTCGGCTCCGATGTGCTCTTTCAGGACAAGGGCTTTCTCAAGGAGACCGAGGCTTCCGCCGACGACAAATCCTTGGAAAAGGTTCTCGCCTCGAAAAAGCTGATTGTCGGCCTTGACGACAGCTATCCTCCCATGGGCTACCGCGACGAGAAGAACGAGATTGTCGGCTTTGACATCGACCTAGCCCGCGAGGTTGCTTCCCGGATGGTGCTTGAGGTCGTGTTCCAGCCAATTGACTGGGATTCCAAGGAGCTTGAGCTCAATTCCGGCAAGATCGACTGCATTTGGAACGGCATGAGCATCACCCCCGAGCGGCTGGAGAATATGTTCTTCTCAAAGCCCTACATCGCCAACCAGCAGATCGTGGTGGTTCCGTCCGGCTCGGGCATCACGACCATTGAGCAGGTGATCGGCAAGAAGATTGGCCTGCAAAAGGGCTCCTCCTCGCTCGACGCGCTGATGGCCAGTCCGATTTATGAGCAGGTCAAGAACGACGTGACCGAGTATCCCGACAACGTCTCCGTCTTTATGGATTTGCAGGCGGGTCGAGTCGACGCCTTTGTTGTCGACTCGGTGGTTGGCCGTTACATCCTCGCGCAGAATCAATGATAATCAGATAGGTGGTTTCTCCCCATGGCCCAAATGATGCTCGACATTGCGGTGCTGCTTTCCGACGGCGTGAAATACACCCTCGGAATCTTTGTGGTGACCATCCTCGGATCGATTCCGCTCGGGTTGCTGCTGACCTTTCTGCGGATAAACAAAAGCAGGGTGTCTCGTGGTGTGACGGGGTTCTTCGTCTACATCATGCGGGGCACCCCGCTCCTGCTTCAGCTTTATTTTGTCTACTATGGGCTTCCCTTTATCCCGGGTATGGAAAACAGGATCGTCCTTGACCGGCTCCCCGCCGCGATGCTCACCTTTGTTCTCAATTACGCCGCCTATTTCTGCGAAATTTTCCGAGGCGGAATGATCTCGATCGATCAGGGTCAGTACGAGGCCGCGCGGGTGCTCGGCTTCTCGAAGGGACAGACGCTGTTGCAGATTGTTCTGCCCCAGATGCTGCGGGTCAGCCTGCCGTCGATCGCCAACGAAGCGATCACGTTGGTCAAGGATACCGCGTTGGTCACCGTCATCGGTGTAACCGAGATTCTCTATTTTGCCAAGGCCACCGTCAACCGGCAGGCCAACTTTACCGCCTACGCGGTGGCGGCGCTGTTCTATCTCTTCTTTAACTATCTGATGACCCGACTGTTTGATTACCTTGAGCGAAAATACGATTTCTAAGGAGGGCGCTGCCATGAAGATGCTGGAGGTTTGCAAGCTCAAAAAGAGCTTTGGCGATGTCAACGTCCTCGACGGCGTCTCCTTTTCGGTCGAACGCGGCGAAGCGGTCGCGGTCATCGGCCCCTCGGGCGGCGGCAAGAGCACCATGCTGCGCTGCCTGATCGGGCTGGAGCGTGCCGACGGCGGAGACATCCTGATCGAGGGGGAGCCGCTGATGCAAAACGGGGTGTATGTCCCCGACCGGCAGATGAGAAGGGTCTCGTCCAAAATGGGGATGGTCTTTCAGGCGTTTAATCTGTTCCCGCATATGACGGTGCTCGATAATCTGGTCGCCGCGCCGGTCAGTGTGAAGAAAACGGCAAAAAATCAGGCGGTGGAGCAGGCAAGGGAACGGCTACACGAGGTCGGACTTTCCGACAAGGCCGATGTGTTTCCCCGCGCCCTGTCGGGAGGGCAGAAGCAACGGGTGGCAATCGCCCGCGCGCTGATGATGCAGCCGGATATGCTGCTTTTTGACGAGCCGACCTCCTCACTTGATCCGCAGCTCACCGCCGAGGTGCTGGCCGTCATGAAAAAGCTGGTGGCAAAACGCATGACGATGATTGTCGTCACCCACGAGATGGGCTTTGCGCGCGAGGCAGCCGACAAGGTGCTCTTTATGTGCGACCGCGAGATTGTCGAGCAGGGTCCCACCGCCCAGCTTTTCGATCATCCGAAGGACGTCCGAATCCGAAATTTTATCAGCAGCATTCTGTAGGCAGACGCAAAATCCGCACCGAGGTTTTTCCCCGGTGCGGATTTTTGTTCGTTTAATCCTCGGTGCAGCCGATCTCCGCGAGCTTTTCATCGACCCACGGCCGAACATATTCACCCCGAAGGATGCCCTGCATGATTCCGGCTTCCTTCTTGACCGTCGCCTGCGCAGCCTTGAGCACCGCTTCGGCGCAGTCCTGCGGGATGACGATGACCCCGTCGCCGTCGCCGACAACGATGTCGCCGGGATGCACCACCCGGCCACCGACGCTGATCACGCCGCGAAGCTCGCCGGGCCCGTTTTTATAGGGGCCGTTGGGGGTAATGCCCTTGGCGTAGATCGAAACGCCCTCCAGCTCTGCAAGCTCATCCGCATCGCGGATGCTGCCGTCCACCACCAGGCCGACAATGCCGCGCTTTTTGCAGTAGGAAGCCATCAGGCCTCCAAAGATGGAACGCTCCGAAGCGCCGCCCGCATCGATCATGATGACGTCGCCGGGCTGAGCCATGTCCATCGCCTTATGGAACATCAGGTTGTCCCCTTCCGGCACCTTGACGGTAAAGGCCGTGCCAACCATCTGCGCGGTGTGGTGACTGATCCGGCGGATGTCATACGAAACCGCCGCGGTTCTCCCCATATTGTCGTCAATGTTGGCCACCGGCGTGGTGCGAAACCCTTCCAAAAGCTCCCGCGAGGGGCGCTTAAAATCCCCATAGATATGACAACCCGAATTCATACAAATTTCTCCTTTAATTCGGGCGGCGCTGTGCATGACCACCGCGCCGCCCCTTTTTTCTATTTGCTGCTACTTGTTGAAAATCTCGCGGTCGAGCTGATCAAGCTTGGCGGCCACGACGGTGGTGCAGGCCAGATCGCCCACGTTGTTGGCGGTGGTATGACCCGGATCGATGACCGGCCAGATGGCGGCCAAAATCGGGATCAAGGTCAGCGGGAGGCCAAGGGTCTGGAGCAGGACGGTGGACATGACCACGCCCGCGCCCTTCACGCCCGCAGCGCCAACCGACAGGATCAACCCAAGGAATACAAACTGGATCAAAAGTCCGGCGGTAATCGGCATTCCATAGAGATTGCAGGCAAAGACCGAAATACAGCCGATGGCAATCGCCATTCCGTTCATGTTGCAGGTATTGCCGAGCGGCAGCGAGAAGCCGTAGATGTATTCCGGAACGCCGAGGTTCTCACCCGCGCATTTAATCGAAACCGGCAGCGTCGCCGCCGACGAGGAGGTGGACGCCGCAACCAGCATCGCGGGGGCGATGTTGCGAACGAACTTGATCGGGCTGACCTTTGCCAAAAGCTTAAGCATCAGCGGATAGCAAATGAAGATAAAGGCCACACAGGCGACAATATCGGTGAGGATGAACACGATGACTTCCTTCATCATAGCGCCGCTCAGCGTCGAAACCATGCCTGCCATCAGCGCGAGGATGCCATAGGGAGAGAAGGCCATGACAAAATCGGTGACCTTGAGCATTCCCTCGGCGCACTGGTCGATCACCGAAACAAGCGGCGCGACCTTATCGCCGATCACCAGCAGCGCAACGCCGAAGGTGATGCTAAAGAAGATGATCTGAAGCATGTTGGCGGTGGCCATCGCCTCGACGATATTGGTCGGAACCCAAGAGACGATGTTTGAGATAAAGCTGTATTCCGCAGCCTGCGCCGCCTCAACACCCGTCAGAAAATCGGTGGTGCCCTTTCCGGGCTGGGTAATAAGAGCGAAGATCATGCCGATCGCCGCGGCAATGGTGGAGGTCAGCAGATAGTAGAACACAACTCTGCCACCCACCGAGCGCAGCTGCTTGACGTCCCCGGTCTTGCAGACGCCGCTGATCAACGTAAAGAAAACAAGCGGGACAATCAGCATCTTCAAAAGTCGCAGGAAAACGTCTCCCAGCGGAGTGAGCGCCTCGGCCGCCGCGGGAGAAACCATTCCAATGACGACGCCCAGCGCAATGGCAACCAGAATTTTGGCCCAAAGCGGCACCTTTTTATAAGCTTGCAGCATATCGAAATCCTCCGTTATGTTTTATTTTGCGAACAATACCCCTCCGGTCTCAGCGGGTCAGCGCCTGCGTAATCCGGCGCGCGGCCTCAATCAGATCCTCGGTCGCGGTTGCAAAGGACATGCGGATGCAGCAGCTTCCGCCCTTTCCGTAGGCATCACCCGGCACTGCCGCTACCTTTGCTTCTTCCAAGAGATAGTCGCAGATTTCAGGGCCGCTCATTCCCTTATAATCAATCTTAACCCAGGCGTAAAAAGCGCCCTCGGGCATCAGGCAGGTGACGCCGGGAATCCTTTGCAGCGCGCCGATAAAGAGGTCGCGGCGCTGCTCGTAGCGGCTGCGCATCACCTCGACCTCTTCGTTGAGATCGAGCGCGGCGACGGCGGCTTCCTGAGAAAATTCGCTCACGCAGGTCATCGTATGCTGATAGAGCATATTGATTTTGTTGATGATCGCCTTGTCCGCCACCAGATAGCCGAGACGCCAGCCGGTCATGGCAGCAAATTTCGAGAAGCCGTTCGAGGTGATCACCCGCTCGGCCATTCCGGGCAGAGCGGCGAGGCTGATGTGCTTTCTGCCGTCAAAAATGATCTTCTCGTAAATCTCGTCCGAGACCACCAGCAGATCGTGCTCCTTGACAAACGCGCAGATGGTCTGAGCCTCCTGCTCGGTCATCACCCGTCCGGTGGGGTTATTGGGGGAATTGACAATCAGCACTCTGCTTTTGGGCGAAACACTTTTTTCGAGCGCCTCACGGGTAATGGCATAGTTTTCCGCAAAGGACATCTCCACATGAACCGGCGTTGCGCCCGAGGCGACGACGATCGGCGCATAGGAAACCCAAGAGGGATCGAGAATCAGCGCCTCGTCCCCCACATTGAGCAGGGTGCGCAGGGTAAGATAAATCGAAAACTTTCCGCCCGGGGTCACGAGAATGTTCTCAATTGTGCAATCGATGTTGTTTTCTTCCCGAAGCTTTTTAACCAGACGGTTCCTCAGCGGCAGAATTCCGCGGCCGACTGTATAATGGGTGTGCCCCTTGCAGATGCCCTGAATGCCGGCATAAGCGGCGGCGGACGGCGTATCGCAGTCGGGCTCTCCGCCTGCCAGACCGATCACATCGATCCCTTGAGCCTTCATGGCCTTTGCTTTCTCCATTAGTACGACCGAAGCGGAGGGGGCAAGGCTGTCCACATTTGTATTAAAGCGGTACTGCATTGAAATCATCCTCACAAATCCATTTTAATTCCCACAGGTTCTCCTGCCGGAGAACGGCGCGCGCGCGACATCCCATCCCCCGTCGGGGCTGGTGTTGTATTCATTCTATCAACATTGCAAATAACATTCCAATCGTTTAATTTGTAACCACATATAAAAAGTTTTTATAACTCCAATTACTTTTATAGGGTTTAGACAAAAAAAATTTGCTTTGTCAAGCAAAACGGAAAATTGCTAATCAAACATACAGATTTTCTGCAAATAGTTTGTTTATTTTGCTTTTCCTTGAATCGACGATTTGTTTTTGCTATACTGAATAAGAAAGAAAGGGGG
>CAZVAV010000038.1:0-10278 GCA_964625135.1 uncultured Oscillospiraceae bacterium
CGGCGGCAGCAGCGGCAGCGGCGGAGACTCCTCGGACTCTGCTACCCCCGTTGTTACAGTCCTCCCCTCCGACAACGTGATTACCGCCTCTGTCGGCAGACAGGCGGCAATTAAGGCGCTGGCAACGG
Source organism: uncultured Oscillospiraceae bacterium (assembly GCA_964625135.1). Taxonomy (GTDB): domain Bacteria; phylum Bacillota; class Clostridia; order Oscillospirales; family Ruminococcaceae; genus Yanshouia. The sequence goes on from CAZVAV010000038.1 coordinate 129, forward strand.
TTACGGGATCCAATCAATCGATCGTCGCCATCCGCTTTACGAACTACACCAGCCTCACCCGGGAGGGTCTCTTGGCCATTAATGAGACCATAGACAAGGCAAATGCGGAAAGAAGTCTCAATTTGCAGGCCAAGCTTCAGTTTGACACTGTATCCGGCAACGCGGTCGCTTCCCGCGTCACTCTCGATGCGAACGAGCTGGAGAAGAACGGCACGTGGAACAAGCTCGATCTGACGGTAAGGCTCGATCAGCAAACCGATCCGGTCAAGCTAACCTTTAATAGGTTTTTTTCCAACGATCTGACGGTCATTTCCTTCGGGCAGCAGCTTTTGGACGGGGTAACCGCCAAGCTCGCCGTCAGAACGAATATGGCCACGGTAAACACCCCCTATGTCTATTGCTATAGCCCGACAGGCAATCGGTATACCCGCATCCAGAATTCCGGCTATCTGATGGATTCAAACGGCTATAGTCACATCACCGTACCGTTCGGCGACAGCATGATCCTGACCGACAAGCCGCTTACCAAAAAATGATTGTTTTGCACAGCAAAGCCATACAGCCGTAGACAATTTTCTTGACACGGCTCTGACAACGTGCTACACTCAATGCTGCAAGGGAGCTCTCGAAGGAGGGCTGAGAGGAGGGGCATTTCCCTCGACCTTACCTGATTTGGATAATGCCAACGTAGGGATGCAGTCGGTTTGTCAAGATTTGCGCGGGGCTCCCCCGCAATCAGCCTGAACCAACAAACAGGATATCCCAAAGACGGGGTATCCTGTTTTTCTGTTTTCCGAAAAGGCAGAGAAAGGGGTTTTCAGCATGAAAAAGGTTCTTACCATCGCGGGCTCGGATTGCTCGGGAGGCGCGGGCATCCAGGCCGATCTCAAAACCATGACCGCCCACGGGGTCTACGGCATGAGCGCCATCACCGCCCTGACCGCACAGAACACCACCGGCGTTTATGGGGTGTTCGATGCCTCACCCGAATTTGTCGGGCAGCAGCTCGATTGCATCTTTCAGGACATCCGACCCGACGCCGTCAAGATCGGAATGGTCTCCAATTCTGCGATCATCGAGACGATCGTGCAAAAGCTCACCGATTATCACGCGGAAAAAATCGTCGTCGATCCGGTCATGGTAGCCACCAGCGGAAGCCGCCTGATGGCGGGGGAGGCAATTGCCCCGCTGCGCGACCGGCTGCTGCCGATCGCGGCGGTGGTTACCCCGAACATTCCCGAGGCGGAGTGCTTCTGCGGCTTTCGCATCGAAACCGCCGACGACATGCTGCGCGCGGCGAAGAGCATCGCCCCCATGACCGCCGGCGCGGTACTGATCAAGGGCGGGCATCTGCGGGACAGTGCCGACGATCTCCTCTATCATAACGGGGAAGCCCATTGGTACCACGCGCCCCGGATCAGCAACACGAACAACCACGGCACCGGCTGCACCCTTTCCTCGGCCATCGCCTGCCAGCTCGCCTTCGGCCTTTCGCTGCCCGAGGCAATCGGGCGAGCCAAGGCGTATATCACCGGCGCACTCTCGTCCGGGCTGGATCTCGGAAAGGGAAGCGGCCCGCTCAACCATTGCTTTGCCATCGGGGAGGGACGATAGATGAATGCCAGCGTCGCCATTCAGGTGCTGCCCAAGGTTGCAACCAATCAGGAAACGGTCAAGCTCGTCGACGAGGTCATCGCCTACATCAAATCGTTCGGGCTGCATACCGTCGTCGGCCCGTTTGAAACGACCGTCGAGGGGGATTATGATACGCTGATGGAGCTGGTTCGCGGCTGCTCGCTGCGCTGTATCGATGCCGGTGCGCCGGGGGTCATGACCTATGTCAAGATCAATTACACCCCGTCGGGCGTGCTTACCATCGACGAGAAAACCAAAAAACATCTTTGATTTTGAAGGGAGGAGCCAATCGATGAATTCTCAACGCATCCGCAAAATGGTGCTCACCGCTATGTTTGCCTGCCTGAGCTTTGTTCTCTGCACCTTCGTCTACTTTCCGGCGATGGCGCCGTTTCAGCACTTTGTCAACGTCCTCGCCGCCGTCTTTCTCGGCCCGTGGTACGGGATGCTGGCCGCCTTTCTCTGCGGCGTGCTGCGCATGATGAGCGGGCGCACGATTATGTCGGTGCTCGGCGCCATCTTCGGTGCGCTGCTCGCGGGGCTTTTCTATCGCAAAACCAAGAAGTTCTGGAGCCTGATCCTCGGTGAGCTGATCGGCACCGGCCTGATCGCCGCCATCGTTTGCTATTACCCGATGAAATACCTGTACGGAATGGATCTGCAATCCCCGTTCTATTACATTCCCTTCTTCGCCCCCGCCTCGTTTGTCGGAGCCTGTCTGGGGGTGGCGGTGCTCGCGATGCTGCGCCGCTCGGGAGTGATGCAGCGGATGCTTTCGATGCTCGGAGAAGAGGAGGACACCCGCCAATGACCGACGAATCGCTCTATGACGCCGTCTCGGATGCGCTACAACGGGTGAGCGAGAGGAATCCGCTGGTTCATACCATCACCAACTTTGTCACCGTCAACGACTGCGCGAATATCATTCTGGCCGCCGGCGGCTCGCCGACGATGGCGCATGACATCCGGGAGGTCGAGGAGATTGCCGCCGTATCGCAGGCGTTGGTGCTCAATATGGGCGCCATCGGGGATCTCGACGCGATGCTCCGCGCCGCAATCACAGCCAACCGGCGCGGCATCCCGATCGTCCTCGACCCGGTCGCCGCGGGCGCTTCCAAGCTGCGCAGAGAAAGCTGCGCGGCACTGCTGGGGCAGGCCTCGATGACGGTGATCCGGGGCAATGCCTCGGAGATCAAGGCGCTGGCCGAGGGCGCTGCCTCGACGCGGGGCGTCGATGTGGGCGACGCAGACCGGATCACCGAGCAGACGCTTTCGCGGGCGGCGCAAACGGCACAGGCGCTGAGCCGCAGTCAAAACGCCGTCGTCGCGATCTCGGGGCCGATCGATCTCATCGCCGACCACGACCGCGTTTTTCTGCTGCGCAACGGCTGCCCCGAAATGAGCCGCATCACCGGCAGCGGCTGTATGCTCACCGCCCTGATCGGGGCGTTTCTTGGGGCGAATCCCAAGCACCCTCTTGAGGCGACGATTGCCGCGGTGGGAATGATGGGCTACGCGGGCGAGCTTGCTCAGAAAAGGATGCAGTCACTGGGCGGCGGCACCGCTACCTTTCGCACCTGCCTGATCGACGCGGTCAGCCTGATGACCCCCCAACAACTGCAAGGAGGACTAAAGCTTGAAGGTATCTAACCAATCGATGCGGCTCTACGCCGTGACCGACCGCAGCTGGCTCGGTGAAAAATCCTTTGTTTCGGAGGTAGAAGCCATCCTCGCCGCCGGCGCGACCTTTTTGCAGCTGCGCGAAAAGAACCTTGACGACGCGGCGTTTCTGGCGGAGGCACGGGCGCTCAAGGCGCTCGCGGCTCGCTATCAGGTTCCGTTTGTCGTCAACGACAGCGTACCAATCGCCCTCTCAATCGAAGCCGACGGGGTGCATGTCGGACAAAGCGACATCAAGGGGCGCGACCTGCGCGCACTGCTCGGGCCGGACAAAATTCTGGGCGTCTCGGCCAACACCGTCGAGACGGCGGTCACCGCGGAGCAGAGCGGCGCCGACTACATCGGAGTGGGGGCTGTTTTCGGCACCACGACTAAGCATGACGCGCAGAACATCACAGTGGAAACGCTGCTGGAAATCCGCCGCGCCGTTTCAATCCCGATCGTCGCGATCGGCGGGGTCAACAGCGGGAACATCGAGCGGCTCGCGGGCAGCGGCATCGACGGCGTGGCGGTCATCTCGGCCATCTTTGCCGCGCCCGATGTCGCCGAGGCCACCCGGAGGCTCCGCGCCCTGTCGGACAAGCTCTTCGGAGGAAACGCCGAATGAACAAGCGCTATGCCATCTTTGATATGGACGGCACCCTCGTCGACTCGATGCCCATCTGGAAAGATCTAGGCAAAAGCTATCTGACCGAGAAGGGCGTCGCCATCCCCCCCGATCTGCGCCGGCGGGTCTCAACGATGACCATGCCCGAAACGGGCGCCTATTTTCAGCAGCTCGGCATCTCCGGCACACCGGAGGAGATCGCCGAGGAGATGAACGAGTGGATGCACCGGCAGTATCGCACCACCATCGAGCCTTGCACCGGCGTCGCGGAATATCTCGAAGCGCTTCGGGAGCGCAACGTCACCATGTGCGTTGCCACCGCCACCGATTCCCGGCTTGCCGCCACCTGCCTGACCCGGCTGGGTCTGATCGACTACTTTGCGTTTATTGCCAGCTGTGAGGATACCGGCATCGGCAAGCAGTCGCCGCATATCTATCAGCTCGCCGCCGCACGGCTTGGCGCTTCGGAGCCCGGCGAGGTCGCCGTCCTCGAGGACGCCCCCTACGCCGCCCGTACCGCCCGAAACGCGGGCTTTTACACCATCGGCATCTACGACCCCTGCTCGGAGCATCGTCAGGCCGAGCTGCAGGAGCTTGTCGACGAATACATCACCGATTACCGCGAGGCGGCCGCCCGGCTGAGAAAGGAGCTTTGACCATGCGCTTTACCGAACGACTGCACCGAGCCGCAGCTCCGGTCTGGGCAGACTATCACACCCATCCGTTTGTCACCGGAATCGGGGACGGGAGCCTTTCGATCGAACGGTTTCGGTTTTTTCTGCTACAGGATTACCTCTATCTCTACGACTATGCCAAGGTCTTTGCCCTCGGCGTCATCAAGTCCTCGTCGCCCGAGGAGATGCGCTTTTTTTCCGCCAATGTCGACGCGGTCTTAAACGGGGAGATGAACACCCACCGCGCCTATATGAAGCGGCTGGGCATCACCGACGAGCAGGCCGGGGCGGTCACCATGTCGCTGCCCAACCGCGCTTACACCAGCTATATGCTGTCGGTCGGCTACACCGGCGGGGTGCCGGAGGTGCTCGCCGCCATCCTCGCCTGCTCCTGGAGCTATGCGGAGATCGGTCTTCGGCTGGCCAAAAAGCCCGGCGCAGCCGAGCACCCCTTCTATGGGGAGTGGATCGAAGGCTATGCCTCGGCGGAATACCAAGCCACCAACGACGCGCTGATCGAGCGGATGGACGCTCTTTCGCAGGGTCTTTCCCCCGCGCGTCTGGATTTTCTCGAGGAGGTCTTTCTTCATTGCAGCCGCTTTGAGGCGTGCTTCTGGGAGATGTCCTGGGAGATGAGCGAATGATGCTCGAGCTGCAAGGCGTCACCTACCGCTATCCGTCGGAGCAGCTTGACACGCTGCAAGCGCTTTCGTTCTCGGTCGAGGACGGGGCCTTTGTCTCGATCATCGGGGTCAGCGGCTGCGGAAAAAGCACCATCTTCCGGCTGATCAACCGGCTGCTCACCCCGCAGTCGGGAACGATTCTCGTGGAGGGAAAGGCGGTCGGAGGAGAAAGGCAGTACTGCGGCTATATGCCGCAGCGGGATCTGCTGTTTCCGTGGCGAACCGTCGGGGAGAACCTACGGCTTCCGCTTGAAATCAAGGGCGGGCTTTCGCAAAAGGAAATGCGCCGTCAGGTCGAGGAGACGCTCGGGCAGGTGGGGCTTCCCGGCTGCTTTGGCAAATATCCCGGCGAGCTTTCGGGCGGGATGCGCCAGCGTGCCGCCTTTGGCCGGACGGCGCTGACCGACTCCGGGCTGCTTCTGCTCGACGAGCCCTTCTCCGCGCTCGACTTTCTGACCCGTGTCTCGATGCAGGAATGGCTGCTCGGGCAGTGGGAACGCCACCGCAAGACGGTGCTCTTCATCACCCACGACGTCGAGGAGGCAATTTTTCTCTCAGGAAAAATTTTAGTGGTCACCGATACGCCGATTCGGACGCTGACCGAAGTTTCGGTGCCGCTCGGCTATCCGCGCAGCCGCGAAATGCTCTCCCGCCCGGAGATTGTTTTGCTGCGCGAGCGGCTGCTCGATTCGCTGAGAAGGCAGGTGAAGGAGGGATGAACCGTCCGCATCAAGGCAGGGGGAATCTCCCCGCCCTCTGCCTCGTCGCGCTGCTGCTGACCGGCTGGCAGGCTGCGGCGATGAAGGTCAACGCCGCCTATATCATCCCCTCACCCATCCAAATTCTAACCCGGCTCTGGGAGCTGCGGGTGCCGCTTTGCACCGTTCATCTGCCCGCCACCATGCTGGTGACCGGGCTGGGGCTGCTGATCTCGCTGCTGCTCGGTCTCTCCCTCGCGGTGCTGATGGATGGCTGTCCCCTTGCGCGAAAAGCCCTCTACCCCATCATCATCGCTTCGCAGACCATTCCCACCACCGCGATCGCGCCGCTCTTTGTCCTTTGGTTTGGCTATGGCATCTGGAGCAAGGTGCTCGTCACGGTGCTGATCACCTTTTTCCCGATCGTCATCACGGTGTACGACGGCTTCCAATCGGTCAAAACCGAGATGGAGGAGCTTCTGCTGACCTATGGGGCAAGCAGGGCGCAAATTTTCTTTAAGCTCAAGCTGCCCACCGCCCTGCCCTCCTTCTTTTCGGCGATCAAGATGGCGATTCCCATGAGCATCATCGGCGCGGCCATCGGCGAATGGCTGGGCGCACAGAGCGGGCTGGGCTACTTTTCCCGCCGGATGATGACCCAGCTCGATGGCGCGGGAGTCTTTGCGCCGATCGTTCTGCTGTCGGCGGTCGCGATGCTGCTCGTCTCCCTGATTGGCCTGCTCGAGCGTGCGGTGATTCGCTGGCGGCGGGAAATTTAATTCCTATTAGGATATTCGTCTTATAATGATACCGATTGCAATGAAGGAGAACCCAATGAAACGACTGCTTGCTCTTTTGCTCATCCTTTCCCTCGCACTGGCAGGGTGCGCCCCCGCGGCCTCTTCCTTCGCGCCCCCTGATCCTGTCGCGTCCACCGCCCCCGGCTCCACGCCTGTCGAGCTTCGGGAATTGGATGTGGTGCTCGATTGGTATCCCAACGCGCTGCATGCCTTTCTTTACACCGCCATCGACAAGGGCTACTTCGCCGAGGAGGGGCTCAAGGTCAATCTCCGCTTCCCGTCCAACGCCAACGACGCGCTGTCGCTTGTGGCAGCGGGACGCGCCCAGATCGGGCTCTACTACCAGCAGGACGTCATTCTGGCTCGCGCCAATCAGAACGTCCCGGTCAAGTCGATCGCCGCAGTCGTGCAGTCCCCGCTTAACATCGTGCTGAGCCTTAAGGAAAAGAACATCACCTCCCCCTCCGACCTGATCGGCAAAACGGTGGGCTACGCCGGAACCGAATTGAGCGAGGCGCTGATCCGCAGCATCATGGGGCATGTGGGAGCCGACAGCACGGATGTCAACCTGATTGACGTGGGCTTCGACCTGATGAGCTCGATGACCACTCAAAATGTGGACGCCACCATCGGCTGTCTCGTCAACCACGAGGTGCCCCAGATGGAGGAGGAGGGCTTTGCGGTCAACTACTTCGAGCTCGACGACTACGGCGTGCCGACCTATTACGAGGCGGTCTTCCTCGCCAACGACACAATGATCGAAGCCGAGCCGGAGCTGCTCCGGGGCTTTTTGCGGGCCTGCGCCAAGGGCTTTGCCGACACCAAGGCGAATCCCGAGGAGGCACTCTCGAGCCTGCTCGCCAACCAGAATGCCGAGAACTTCCCGCTTTCCGAAACGGTCGAGCGTCAGAGCCTTGCGACGCTGCTCCCGCTCATGGAGACAAATACCGCTTCTTTTCTTGCACAAAGCGAGGAAATGTGGCAAAATAACATTGATTGGCTCTATGCGCAGGGATTGATCGAGCAAAAGCCCGCCGTCCGAGATGTGATGGCGGTTCTCGAATGATCAAACAAAAATCAGCGGATAGAATGACCGGGTCATTCTATCCGCTTTTTGCTTCACTGGAGGGAAGTTTATGAACCAAATCGACGCACTGTCCTTGCTCAACTCAGTAAAGGAAGGGAACCTGACCCCCGAACAGGCGCTACAGCAGCTTCGCCTGGAACCGTTTGAGGATCTCGGCTATGCCAAGGTTGACCACCACCGCGGCTTGCGGCAGGGTGCCGCCGAGGTGATCTACGGCGCGGGCAAGACCCCCGAGCAGATCGCGGGCATCGCCGAATCGATGCTCCGGCACGGGGAGCGAAACATTCTCATCACCCGTATGTCCCCCGAGGCCGCCGCCGTGGTGGCCGGGCAATGCGACCTCACCTACCATCCCATCCCGAGGATCGGATTGGTAAAACGCTGCGAGGAGATCACCGCCAAGGGAACCATCGCGGTCGTTTCGGGCGGAACCAGTGATCTCGCCGTCTGCGAGGAAGCGGCGCTGACCGCCGAAGCCCTCGGAAACCGGGTGATCCGGGTGTACGACGTGGGGGTCGCGGGCTTGCACCGGCTGCTCGCCCATCTTGACGAGCTGATGGCCGCCCGTGTGATCATCGCGGTCGCCGGAATGGAGGGGGCGCTTGCAAGCGTCGTCGGCGGACTGGTCGACTGCCCGGTGATCGCGGTTCCCACCAGCATCGGGTATGGCGCTTCCTTTCACGGGCTCTCGGCACTTCTCTCGATGCTCAACTCCTGCGCCAGCGGGGTGAGTGTCGTCAACATCGACAACGGCTTTGGCGCGGGATATCTCGCCAGCATGATCAATCATATGGGAGGAAGCATCGAATGAAAACGCTTTATTTGGAATGCAATATGGGCGCGGCGGGAGACATGCTGCTCGCCGCTCTGCTGGAGCTTGACCCCAACCGCGAAGGGGCGCTGCGGGCGCTTAACGGCCTGGGAATCCCCGGCGTGCGGTATCAGGCGGTCGAAACGGCCAAATGCGGCATTCTGGGCACCCATATGGAGGTTACGGTGGGCGAAGAAGCGGAGGAAAGCTGTGACGTTCCTTTTGCACAGGAGCAGCCGCACACACATGTCCATCCACATGACCATGAGCATGACCACGGGTGCGAGCATGACCATGACCACGACCACGAGCATGACCACGAGCACGACCACGGGCATGAGCACGACCACGGGCATGAGCACGAGCACGACCATGAGCACAGCCATGACCACGGGCATGACCACGACCACGGGCACAGCGGTCATGGTCATCACCACCACACCGGCATGGCCGAAATCGAGAGGATGGCGGCAGCGCTCTGCTGCCCCGATTCGGTCAAGGAGCAGGTGCTTGCCGTCTATCGGCTGATTGCCGAAGCAGAGAGCAAGGCGCATGGCCGTCCCGTGGAGGAGATTCACTTTCACGAGGTTGGCTCGCTCGATGCCCTTGCGGATGTTGCAGGCGTCTGCCTGATGCTTTGGCGGCTTTCTCCCGACCGGATTGTCGCTTCGCCGGTGACCACCGGATTTGGTCAGGTGCGCTGTGCCCACGGCATTCTTCCCGTGCCCGCACCCGCCACCGCCTTTCTGCTGCGCGGAATTCCCAGCCGGGCCGGACGAATCGAGGGGGAGCTTTGTACCCCCACCGGTGCGGCACTGCTGCGGTATTTCGCGAAGGAGTTTACCGGGATGCCGGTCATGGCGGTGGAGCGGATCGGGTACGGCATGGGGAAAAAGGACTTCGAGGCCGCCAACTGCGTCCGTGCCATGCTGGGTGCTACACAGGAGCAGCAGGACGAGATCAGTGAGCTGCGCTGTAATCTTGACGATATGACCGGCGAGGCGATCGGCTACGCGATGACCACCCTGCTCGACGCGGGGGCGCTCGATGTTTTCTGCACACCGATTCAGATGAAAAAATCCCGACCCGCTGTGCTGCTCACCTGCCTTTGCCCCAGAGAGCAAAGCAGCCGCTTTACCGCGCTGATGCTCCGGCACACCACCACCCTTGGCGTGAGAGAAACCGTCTGCCGCCGCACCGTTCTGACCCGTTCGAGCGAGGCGGTCGCAACCCCCTACGGCAGGATCACGGTAAAATCGGCCGAGGGGTTCGGCATTCTCCGCCAAAAGCCCGAATATGACGAGGTCGCCGCCGCCGCTGCCGCCGCCGGTGTCCCGTTTGAGCAGGTTGCCCGCGCGGCGCTTGAAGCACATGATCGTTGCCGTCACGTTTGAATGCGCGAACGGAATCACCGCCGTAGGGGCGGGGCTCTGCCCCGCCCTTTTTTTTCGACGGGACGGGCGAAGCTGTGTCCC
>CAZVAV010000039.1:0-10158 GCA_964625135.1 uncultured Oscillospiraceae bacterium
GGCAAAGAAAGCCTCGCCATCCGTGGCAAGATCGACATACTGCGCATCGCCATAGTTTTTGGGCTCACCCTTCTCCTCAAGGGTATTGGTGACCGGGAGCCCGATGTCGCTGCCGGAGTATACCCAATTGAGGTAGACCGCCAGCGACAGGCAGAGCACCAGGGCGGCCAAAACGATCTGCTTTTTTCCCACGATCATGTTCATTTTGATTCTGGATTTCATACTGATTGCCTCCCGCTTTTTATTTTGCTGATTGTACCACGCATACCTGCAACGAGGTAATTCCCAGCGATGTTGTAACAACGTCGATTACCCGTGACGCAACGGCGGCATTTTGTGCTCCTTCACAGACCACTACAACGCCCTGAATTCTGGGCGGAAGCTCTGTAAGAACCAGCGGCCCCTTTCCGTTGGAGGAATCGACTAAAAGATAATTTTGTTCCTTTTCCTGCTGTTCCTCCAGCCTTTGCGGATTGCCATCCGCGTAGGTTGTGGTGCTGTTCTGTAAAAGCTTTTCGTCGATCGCGTAGCGGTATTCCACCCCGTGTTCGAGGGTCAGCATCACCGAGGCCTTTCCCACCCCCTGCACCCCGGAGAGAAGCCGCTCAAGCCTTGCCTCGGTCTGTTCGAGGTAGGCCTGCGGATCGATCGCTTCTCCCCCGCCCGCCACACTGGCACGGCTCGAGGAGGAGGGAATCAGACTTCCAAGCAAAATGAACAGCATCCCGGCCAGACCGAGTGCCACAATCGCCTTGCGCCAGCCTTCCCTCTGCAGCAATTTTGAAACAATACCCTTCCCCTGCTCTTCCATGTCATTTCACCTCCTGGCCAGCCCCACGAGCACCTCGACTCCAAGCAGCTGCTCGGAAAGCGCCCGTGCCCTTTGGCTGTATTGTCCGTCCTCTGTCCTCAGCACGACCAACGCCGAATTAATCTCGATCCGATCGTCTGCAACGGTAATGTCTATTCGGATTTCCTCAGGAAATATGCCGTTTTCCTTTAATTTTTCACCCATTGTCTTCTCCAGTCTGCGTTTGACCTCACGCTCAAACATGGCGTCGGTGCCAAGTCCCTGTACCGACGCGGCCTGATCGGTTGACATTGCCCAAAAATCCGGCAATGAGATTTGGGCGAGCGGGGTAAGCAGACAGAGCAGAAGAAAAAGGTTTGCCGCCATCTCCACCTGACGGCGGAGCCGATCGGGGGTGATCGCGCGGATCATTACCGATAGCAGCGATACCGCGCAGGCCATCAGGCAAAAGGCTCTGATTTCTCCGATCATTTGACCCCACCTCCGCATAGAAACAGCAGCGTCGCGGTAGAGATCACCGAGACGAGCAGCATCGAAATCAGCAAAGCGGTCAGCACCGACAGGATGTTGCCGCAGCCCGAGAGGATATCCTCCACTTCCCCGACCGAGAGCATCTGACCAACCATACCGGCAAAGGCAACCACCGCGCGCAGCACCGTGACGGTGAGCAGCGCGGGAAGAAAGGTGCAGACCGCCACCGTCACCCCAAAGCTGCCGACCGTCGCATGGATCATCTGAATGCTGCCCTGCAACGCGGCCCATGCATCAGTGACCGCGCTGCCGATGACCGGAATAAAGCTGCCCGCCAAAAATTTGACCGTCTTGACCGTCGCCGTATCCGCCGCCGCGCCCAAAAAGCTCTGCAACGACAAAAGTCCGGCAAAGCAGGTCATCAGCAGAACCAGCGACCAGTTGATCACCTTTTTCACCCCGGAGGAAAGGTTTTTAATCCCCTTATTTTTCCCCAGACCGCCCGCCAGCGAGAGCACAAGATAGCATTGCAACAGTGGAAGCAGGGTGGTGGCTGAAAATTGGGAGGCAAATTGCGAAGCGCCCAGCACAATCAATTGATAGGCTCCCGCCGTGGCAGGCGCGCCTCCGGTGGCCGCCACCATCGCAAAAACCGGTACATAGGCCAGCATAAACTGCGCGGCGCTGCGAATGGTCGAAGCGCATAAGGTGATGCAGCCAATCAACGGATCGAGAAGCACCGCAAACACGGTAAGGTTTGCAATCAGGCCGAACGGAAGCGACTCCCCGCCGCCCGCCGAAACGACCGAGAGAAGGGCACAGAGCAGAACAACCGCGAGGATCGAGAAGAGCTGTGTTCGGGCGGAGGAAAAATTTTTGCCCAGCTGAGACAAAATCCCCTTCCAGAGCTCCGAGGGGCTCAGCTTTATCGCTTCTCCTACAGAAAGCCCCGAAAAATCCGATTCGGAAGCGAATTTCTTTGCCTGTAAAGGGATTTCGCTGTTCAGCTCTGAAAGACCCAATTGCTCTGCAAGCTCGTCTGGGAGTGCCGCCGCGCAGCTTGATATGGTGAGCAGCGCACAGAAAACCAGCGCACAGAGCCATCGCAGAACTTGTTTCACATCCGCTCCCCCTTAGATTGAAAAGATGCGCTGCGCCAGCGATAGAATTTCCGAAAAAAGCGGCAGGCTCAGTGCCACAAGGCAAATTTTTCCGCAGAACTCGACCTTTGCGCCAATGGCGCTTTCCCCCGCGTCCTTGCAAGCATCACAGGCGAGCTGCGTACAGATGGCGATGCCGAGCGATTTGAGCAGAATTCCTCCGTACTGCGGATCGAGACGGGTCGATTCCACCAGTGACTCGAGCTGCTCAAGCACGGGCCCCATCGTATTGACCGCCCAGATCATCAGCGCGATGGTGCAGGCCAACGACAGCATCACCGCGTACTCGCGTTTGATTTCCCGCAGTGCCACGGTCAACAGCATTGCCGTCACCGCACCGCCAACCACCACAAAAATCTCGGGGTTCATAGCTGAAATACCGTTTTAACCGTCTGGAAGAGGGTGTTGATCTCGTAGATCATCATCATCAACACGACAATCAGACCGGCCAGCGTGGTCATCATCGCCTGCTCCTCTCGCCCCGATCGGATCAGCACCTGATTGAGCACCGAAACGATAATTCCGATGGCGGCAATGCGAAAGATCAGATCAACATCCATACCTGTCACTCCTTGTTTTGTCGTAAAACCTCATGCACCCCGGGATGGGGCAAAAATCAGCAGAACAAAATGACCAGCGCGAGACCACACAGTGCGCCGAGGGTGGTGGAAAGACGCGCCCGGACAGAAGCCTCGCCCCTCGCCTGCTCCGCCTGCTGCCCGAGCCGCTCGGCGAGTAATGTGAGCTGGGAAAGCTGCGTTTCCAAATCACTTTTTCCCAGAAGCTCCCCCATCCGGGAAAGCTGTGCGCGATCGTCCCGGGTCAATGGCTCCTTGGTGGAAAAAACGGCCCGACTCCATGCCGTTTCCACCTCTTCTCCCGCGTTGATTTCCCGGCAGGACCGGGCAAGATAATCACATTGGGAAAAACCGGGATCCTTCGATGCCGCTTGCAGCAGAGTGGCCGGAGGAGAAAGCGTATAAGCAAGCTGCCCCCGCAGCAAAAGCAGCAGGGAGCGCGCGTTCTCAAGCGCCGAAACCCGACGATGGTAGCCAGTCCCTCTGAGCATCCCGCCCAGTGTGCAGCTGACCGCCAAAAGCAGAAGCCCCAGAATCTTCAAATAGTTCATCAACTGAAAGCACCTCCCTGATCACACCGGGGTGGGGGTTTTCTCCGAGCAGAACAACCGTTTCAAATGCCCCGGAGCGAAGCAGCAGACGGCCGGCCTCCCGGCGCAGCAGCTCGGCTCGGCTCCCGGCGTGGATGGTTGTGATCACCGAAACGCCGCTGTGCAGCGCCTGCGCAACCGCCTGTACGTCCTGCAAGGTTCCCAGCTCATCGCAGAGGATGACCTGAGGGGCAAGACTGCGGATCGCCAGCAGCATACCGCTCCCCTTCTCATAGCCGCGCAGAACGCAGCAGCCGTCGCAGAACCCGGAGAGCTCCCCGCGTTCGTCCACCACCGCCACCCGGTCGCATCCGGGAACCGCGCCCTCTGCCAATCGGCGGGCCAGCTCCCGCAGCAAGGTCGTTTTTCCGCTTGAGGGGGCTCCGGCAATCAGCAAGCCGCAAAGACCACGGGCAAAGGCCTGTCCGATTACCGGGTCGGCAGCGCCTGGAAAGGGTCGTGCAATCCGCAAAACGATCGCATTGATCTCCCGCAGGTTCACTGTTCTTCCCGCACCGTCACAGACGGCGGTTGCCGCAAAGCCCGCCCGATGACCACCCGGCAGGGTGAGAAAGCCCTGCGCAATTTCAGCCTGATGGGTATGCAGCGCTTGTCCGCTCAGGGTCAACAGGCTTTGGGAGAGCTCCTGTGCGGTAACCGGAGCAAGATCGCGGTAGCATCTGCTTCGGTTGCAGGCACGAAGGATCGGAGGCTGTCCCAAAAGCAGCCGCAGCTCCTGTGCATCGGACGTCACCACGGTGGGAAGGGTCATGAGACGTCCCCGCAGGCTGGGCGCAAGCCCTGCCACGGCCTGCTCGTAGGGACGGTTATTGCTTTGTATCATCCGCTCATCTCCTTGCGCTAGGCTTGTTTCATCTATATGGAGGGGCTGTCCCACTTAGAACAGGACAAAAAAGAAAACCGGAGGATTTTTGATCCTCCGGTTGGGTGCGGCTTATGTATTTTTTGTGATCGTTCTTCCGCATTTCGGACATGTAATCGAGAGCTTCCCTTTCCCGCGCGGAACCCGCAGCGTTTGGCGGCATCCGGGGCAGGTATAATAGCGGTGCTCCCGATCCTGCCATTGCTCGCTCTTTTTGCGAAACAGTCTGGTGAATGGTTCAGCCTTTTCAACGAAAAGTCTGTTTTCCGCGGCGCGGCGCGGGATATCCCGGGAAAGGAAGCGATACCAAAAGATGACAAGAGGGATCATGGAAAGCAGACGAAGTGCATTTTTGGGTAAAAGAATCGACAGCAAAACATACAGAATCAGCGTTGCCCAGGCAAGCTGATCGCTTCCGTAACGGCCTGACATAAAATTCCGAAGCCAGTTCACACGGGATTCCTCCTTTTTTACCGGCGGCCTTATACGTCGCCGGATGATGTTTGATTTTTGGCCAGTAGCTTGGGGAAATTCCAGAGAAAGAGTGACAAGGTGGTGAGCGTGGCGAGCAGATCCGCGATCGGCTCTGCAAGAAAGACCGCAAAGACCTGATTGGTAAGAATCCCCGGAAGAAACGCAATTAACGGAAGCAGCAGAATAATCTTGCGCAGCAGCGCCAGGAAAAGCGAATACTTTGCCTGACCCAGCGCCACAAAGGTTTGCTGACAGGCGATCTGCGCGCCCAGCATAAAGGCGGCCCCGAGATAAATCCGCATCGCCCAGCTTGCCGTTGCGAGCAGCTCGGGTTCGGAGTTAAAGATGCGCACCATCATATGGGGGGCAAGCTGTGCGATCAGCCAGAAGAAGGTGGTGTAGCACATGGCGCTGAGCAGCAGCAGCCGAAAGGTCTTTTTGACCCTGTCATTCTTTTTTGCGCCGAAATTATAACTGATAATCGGCTGTGCACCCTGCGTCAGCCCGCTGACCGGCATCATAATCAGCTGCATGACACTGGTCAAAATGGTCATCGAGCCGACCGCGATATCGCCGCCGTACTGCCGCAAAGAGCGATTAAAGACAATGTTGATCAAACTTTCGGTCGACTGCATGATAAACGGCGAAATGCCCAAGGCCAGAACGGGTAGCATAATCTTTGGAGAAATGCGCATATATTCTCTGCGCAGACGCAGGATGGTTGTCCTTCCGGTCAAAAAGCGCAGCACCCAAAAGGCGGAAAAGGCCTGCGAAATTACACTTGCAAGCGCTGCGCCCTTTACCCCCATGTTGAAAACAAAAATGAAAATCGGGTCAAGGATGATGTTGGAAACCGCACCGATCAAAACCGTTGTCATGCTATACTTGCTAAAGCCCTGCGCTGTGATAAAGGAATTCAGCCCTAAAGACAGCTGGACAAACACAGTGCCCAGCACATAAACGTTCATATAGGCAAAACCAAACGGCAGGGTTTCGGCACTTGCACCAAACATCAGGAGCAGCTTTTCCCCCATGGTGCGAAAGAAAAATGTCAGGACAAGCGAAATGCAGAGCAAGCTGATAAAGCAGTTTCCCAAAATCTGTTCGGCGCCCCGATGATCCTTCTGCCCCATTCGGATCGAAGCACGGGGCGCGCCGCCCATGCCAATCAGCGACGAAAAGGCGGAGATGAGGATCAGAATCGGAAAGGAAACCCCCACTCCGGTCAGCGCCGTTCTGCCCACCCCCTGCCCGATGTAGATACGATCCACAATGTTGTAGAGCATATTCACAAGCTGCGCCGTAATCGTTGGAACCGCCAGAGACACCAGTAGCTTTCCGACCGGTTTACTACCGAGCTCGGATTCATTTCTTTGCTGCGCCAAAATTCATCCACCTTCTGTTCGGGCTGCGTCAATTAGGTTATGCCGGTCATGAAAATTCATACGCATCCCAATGAGGCGTGTTACCCTTGTTGTCTCCATTTTGTCCGCTTCTCAATGATTTAGACAAAAAGGCATCTGTTTGCAAATCCACAGACATGATAGTATGATAATCCGATTTTCAAGCTTCTGTCAATCAAGAAACGACTGTTTTAACAGCGTGTACATAAATCTGTCACAAGTTTCGTCCGCCTCCTGTCGATTTCATTGGGAATATCCTGATAGAAAAGCAGAAGAATAGGGACAAAGGACGAAGCACAGGCGTGTCTCATGGAGGTGTTTTTTTGTACCTGATCCCCTGTTCCCACCGTTGCGCCCATCAGATCGAGGGCTACTGTACCCTGCAGAGCCTGAGCAAAGCGACCTCGAGCGATGGCAGAGATTGTATCTATTTTCAGGAGCCTTCACCCAAACAGGCGCCGCAGCTCCCGAACCGAGTGAACCCCGGTCAGCTCCAAGCCGGGATAGTTGACTTGATTGATCCCCTCGATGTTCTGAGCGGGCAGGATCAAACGCCGAAAGCCTAAGCGATAAGCCTCGCCTACCCGCTGCTGCGCCCGGTTGACCGCACGTACCTCTCCGGCAAGACCGACCTCTCCGAAGGCGGCCAGCGACTCGTCGAGCGGATGGTCGGTCAGATTGGAAAGAAGCGCCAGAACCACCGACAGGTCGGTGGACGGCTCATCGATCCGCAATCCGCCGACGACATTGAGATAGACATCCAGCGTTCCAAAAAAGTAGCCGCAACGCTTCTCCAGCACCGCGAGCAGCATCGCCACGCGGTTAAAATCAAGTCCGTTGGTGCTGCGCTTTGGAACCGGGTAGCTGGTTTTGCTGGCTAGCGCCTGAATTTCGGCGAGGATTGGACGGCTTCCCTCCATCACGGCGGTTACGCAGGTGCCGGAGGTATGCTCCGGCCTGCCGGAAAGCAGAACCAGCGAAGGGTTGTCCACCACCGCAAGTCCATAATCGAGCATCTCAAAGACGCCGATCTCATTGGTGGAGCCAAAGCGGTTTTTAATCGCCCTGAGGATGCGGTATGCAAGATTGCGTTCCCCTTCAAAGTATAGCACCGCATCAACCATATGCTCCAGTACCTTCGGCCCCGCGATTGCCCCGTCCTTATTCACATGCCCAACCAGAAAGAGCGGGATTTCCCGCTCCTTGGCTGCCCGTGTGAGCCGCTGGGTGCATTCCCGCACTTGGGTCACGCTGCCCGAAGAGGAAGAAATTTCTGCCGCGCTGATTGTCTGAATCGAATCGATGATGACCAGATCAGGATTGTTCTGATCGATGGTTGCCAGAATTTGCCCCACATCATTGCAGGAGCAAAGCATCAGGCTGTTGCTGTGCACGCCGAGGCGCATTGCCCTCAGCTTGATCTGCCGGGTGCTCTCCTCCCCGGTGACGTAGAGGATGCGCAGCATTTGGGAAAGCGGCTGGCACATCTGGAGCAGCAGGGTCGATTTGCCGATCCCCGGATCTCCGCTTACCAGCACCACCGATCCGGGCACCATCCCGCCGCCAAGCACTCGGTCAAGCTCAGAAATGCCGGTTACGTAGCGGATTTCCTCCCCGGATTCGACCTCGTCGAGGGTGGTGACCGGTGCGGCCAGTGCCATCCCGGCTCCGGAGAGCGTCGATTTAGAGAGTGCGACGTCAACCCGCACCTCCTCGTTGAGGGTATTCCAGCTGCCGCAATCGGGGCATTTTCCGAGCCATTTCGCCGTTTCATACCCGCAATTGGAGCAGAGATAAAGTTTTTTAAGCTTTGACGCCATCAATTTTTTCCGTCCCTTCGTCGTTTTGGAGTTGCTGTTCCAGCATCGACCGAACCACCACAAAAGCAAGCTGCTGCTGATATTCCGGCTGGCAAAGCCGGGTGCATTCGGTGCTGTTGGAAAGAAAACCACACTCAACCAGCACCGCCACGTTGGGCGCTCTCGACAAAATATAGAGGTTGCCCTGCGCTTCCTTGACGGCGCGGTGATTGTCCGGCTGGATGGTTTGAATCATATTTTGTTGAATCCTCTCGGCAAGCAATCTGCTCCCCGGATTTTTTGGCCCGTAGAAGACCTGCGTTCCCCACGGCTTCGCCTGTGGAAAATGATTTTGATGGATGCTCAGGAAAAGTGCCTGCGGGTACTCCTTGGCAAGATCAAGGCGACGGTGAATATCCGAAACCTTTCGATTTCGCAATCCCGTAATTCCCTCTTCCTCAACGGAACAATCGGTATCCCGCACCATAATCGTTTCAAAGCCGCAGAGCGAGGCGAGCCCGTCAAGCTTTTTGGAAATCGCGAGGTTAATCCCCTTTTCCACCGTACCGTCGGTTCCCTCGGCTCCTCCATCGAAGCCGCCATGACCCGCGTCAATGATAACCAGCGGCGCAAAAGGCGCGGCTGCCCCAGTCATCATGCTATCAATTTGATGGACCGAGTAAAGTGCGAGCCCCCCCACAAAAAAAAGAGCCAGACAAATCAGCGCCGTCATCCGTTTCAATTGCAGCACCTCCCTGCTGCATGGATATGCGGCAGAGAGAACTTCCATACGGCAAAGGAGGTATAATAACCGATTTGCAGTTATTATACCTCAGAATGAACAAATGTTCAATCTCCAATTGTAATTCTGTCATATAGCAGGAATTTATTTGTAGAAAGGCTTGCTATTTTTGTCTCAAGCTGCTATATTAATAATAATTCCTGTTTTTGAGAAAGCTTTATTTTGAAGGAGGATTTTTTATGTTTGAACCCCGTTTTCTGCGCTGTTCCCATTGCGGGAATATTGTCGGTATGATTCACGATTCCGGTGTGCCGGTCATTTGCTGTGGAGAACCGATGAAAGAGCTGGTTCCCAATACGGTTGAGGCAAGCCAGGAGAAGCATCTGCCAGTTGTGAGCGTTTCGGAAGGCATCGTCACCGTCAAGGTTGGCTCTGCATCCCATCCGATGATTTCCGAACATTTTATCCAGTGGGTCTATCTCAAAACAACCGTCGGCGGTCATCGCAAGGTGCTCAACCCCGGTGAGCAGCCCGAAATTTCCTTTGCCTTGCAGAATGAAAAGCCGGTCGCGGTTTATGCTTACTGCAATTTGCACGGTCTCTGGAAAACTGAAATCTGATAAGCTTACGAATAGAAAAAATGCCGTTTACGAAAACGGCATTTTTTCTATTGAAAGATTGAGAGAGGAAAGTAGAATTTTGATATCGCCGGAATTGTCCGCTCATGATCGATCTTACGGCTCAGACAATGTAAGTATCATAACATTGGCTTCGGATGGTTTCAATTATTTTATCCATTTCTTTACAATTTCTTTGCATCAAGAATAATACAGACCAGCAAAGGCGATCTATCCAATGAGGTTTCGATAAAAAAGCACTGAAACAATGATGCCAAACAGGCAATAGAGGTTTGCCATCTGAGCCGCAAGAGACAGAATCGGGCCTAAAAAGGGCAAAGTCGCCAAAACGGAAAATGCGATACCCGCCACAATTGAAATTGCCAGATACACTAAAATAACACCTGCCATGGAACGAAGGTCCGATGCCCTTGTGCTCAATGGAAATAACCTTCTCATCGCTTTCACCCTCCTGCTTCTGCAATGAGCTTGAACGAGTCCCTTCTTGTTTATTCAGCGTATCGGGAAATAACAAAATTTTTTTAATCACAATACACCGGGGCGGCACACGAAATGCCGCCCCGGTGTATTGTGTTTGTGGACCCTTGGAAGATCAGCAGCAGCCACAAC
>CAZVAV010000040.1:0-5890 GCA_964625135.1 uncultured Oscillospiraceae bacterium
GCATCTCCTCGGGGAGAAGTACCTTGGTGAAGCGAATCTTCGCTTTTTCAAGGGTGGAAAGTCCTTGCGGAATCGGCGCGCCGGTGCCCTTCGAGAGAGCCTTGACGGCAGCAAACTCATCGGTCGGCCGCTCGGCCCCCAGCGCGGTCAGCACGCTACCCGCAAATTTGAACGGAGAGGCGGTCGAGAGGAGGATCGCAGGGGTCTGATCCCCCGTCTCGGCCTTGTAGCGATCGTATACACCAAAGGCCACGGCGGTGTGGGGATCAATCAGGTACCCGATTTCGTCGAGCGTCTTTTTCATCAGAGAACGGCAGGTGTCGTCGTCAACGGCGCCGCCCCAAAAATCAGCGTCCAGCCGCGCCTTCATATCGGCGTCGATGGCATAACGCCGGGTACTTTTCAGCTCCTCCATCATCCCGGCGACCTTGCAGGCGTCCTTGCCGCAGAGCTCAAAGAGCAGCCGCTCAAGATTCGATGAGATCAGAATGTCCATCGAGGGGGAGATGGTGGTGTAAAACGAGCGGTTGGCATCGTAAACGCCGTCCTTCATAAAATCGGCAAGTACATCATTTTGGTTTGACGCACAGATCAATTTGTGGATGGGCAGCCCCATCCGCTTTGCATAATAGCCTGCGAGAATATTGCCGAAGTTGCCGGTCGGGACGACAAAGTTAACCGGATCGCCGAGCTTTAAGCACTCGCAGCCAACCAGATCGGCATAAGCCGAAAAATAGTAGACGATCTGAGGAACCAGCCGACCCCAGTTGATCGAGTTGGCCGAGGAGAGTACGGTGTTGCGCTGCGCCAGTCGGGCGATGATCTCCCGATCGGTAAAAATTTTCTTGACCTCGGTCTGGGCGTTGTCGAAGTTGCCCTCAATGGCATAAACCGCGACATTTTCCCCGCGCTGGGTCACCATCTGAAGCTGCTGCATCGGATTGACGCCATCGTTCGGGTAAAAGACGGCGATCTTGACCCCATCCACGTCGCAAAAGCCCTCAAGCGCCGCCTTACCGGTATCTCCGGAGGTGGCGACGAGGATCAGAATCTGCTTGCCGTCAAGGGTGCGCTTTGCCGCCGGCACCATCAGCCGCGGAAGCAGCTGCAGCGCCATATCCTTAAACGCGCAGGTCGGGCCGTGCCAGAGCTCCAAAACAAAGCGGCCGTCCGAAAGATCGGAAAGGGGCGCCGCCCAATCCTCTTCAAAAACCTCGCCGGTATAAGCGCCGGTCGTTGCGTCGGCAAGCTCTTGCTTGGTAAAGTCGGTCAAAAAGAGGGAGAGCACCTGTGCGGCCCGCGCCGGATATTCCTGATCGCAGAGTGCCTCAAGCCATGCCCGGTCGATCTGCGGAATCTCCTCGGGGACAAAAAGTCCGCCTTCGGCCGAAATTCCGTGGGCGATCGCAAAGGAGGAGGAGACCGAAAGCGAGCGATCTCTCGTGCTGGTGTACTGCATGCTGTTGTTCATCCTTTCGCTGGCTATGGATTGTGAAAAAGCCGATCGGCGCGAACACACGGGCGAGCCGTCTAACGGCTGTTCTCCCCGGTGACAAAAAACGCATTTTCAATATGAAGCGCCTCCCGCACCCGAAAGGGCGGGGCGGTTTCGGTCACGATTTCAATGACGTCAAAGCGGGGCTGCAAATCGGCAGGATAACGGGATAGATACGCCTGCGCCGTCAGAATCAATTTCCGCTGCTTCGCGATGGTCACCGCGGCGCAGGGTCGGGTAAGGGAATTGGCCGCCCGGGTTTTCACCTCGACAAAGGCGAGGATCTCCCCCTTTTGGGCAACAAGATCAAGCTCGCCAAGCCGAATGCGAAAATTCCGCGCAAGAATCCGGTAGCCCTTCTGCTCCAGCAAGCGGGCGGCATATGCTTCGCCAAGGCTGCCGCTTTGATTCATCGCGCCATCCCCTATTTTATGATTTTACCACACCAAATCCTCCCCTTCAATGGAAAGGGGCGGACTTTTTACAAAACTTTCGATTCTGCCGGCCCGATCGAACGGTTTCGGAGAAAGCTGCGCCGGTGCTCCGGCGTGATCCCGAGCCGCTCAATCGCTTCATAATGCGCGGCGGTGCCATAGCCCTTATGCTTGTCGAAGCCGTAGCCCGGATATTGCAGCTCCAGCTCACAGAGCAGCCGATCACGGGTCACCTTGGCAATGATCGAGGCGGCGCTGATGCAGGCGGCCTTCGCGTCCCCTTTAATTAAGGTAGTCGTCGGCAGGCCGATGCCTGGATCCCGGTTGCCGTCAACGAGCAGGTAGTCGGGAATGAACGAAAGCCCCTCGACCGCCCGCCGCATCGCCAGAAAGGTCGCCTGCAAGATATTGATCTCATCAATTTCCTGTGCGGACGCAAGCCCCACCGACCAGCAGACCGCCTGTTCGACGATTATCTGATAAAGCTGCTCGCGTTTGCGCTCCGAGAGCTTTTTGGAGTCATTGAGCCCTTCGATCACCAGACCCTCGGGCAAAATCACCGCCCCCGCCGCAACGGGCCCGACCAGCGGGCCGCGTCCCGCCTCATCCACGCCGCAAATGAAGGCCAAGCCCTTTTGGCGCAGCGCCGTCTCGATCTCATAGAGCTCGATTCCCGGCGCGCTCATCGACGAATTTCCTCGGGGGACTCCAGCGAAATCCGCCCCAGCTTGCCGCCCCGGAATTCATCGAGCAGCATAATCGAGGCACGCAGCGTATCCGCCTCTCCGCCGGGGATCAGCATCCCGCGCCTGCGTGCGACGAGACAGAGCAGATCATAGCCGTGAAGCTCGGCAAGTTCGGCGGGCTCCAGCTTATAACGCGCCGAAAGCGCGGCGGGATACCGCTGGGCAAGCAGATCGAGCAGAGAACAGGCCAAATCCTCCTGATCGAGAATCTCGTCGCGGATCGCGCCGGTATAAGCGAGAAAACGCCCAACCTTCTGATCCTCAAACTTGGGCCAGAGGACGCCGGGCATGTCGAGCAGCTCCATGCCACCGTCGAGCTTGACCCACTGCCTTCCCCGGGTGATGCCGGGGCGATCCTCGACCTTGGCGCGGCGCTGCCCCGCGAGGCGGTTAATCAGCGAGGATTTTCCAACATTCGGGATGCCGACGATCATGAGGCGCAGCGGCCTGCCGCTCATCCCCCGTGCCGCGTTTCGCTCCAGCCGCTCGGCGCAAAGCTCCCGCAGCGCCGGCTCGAGCTGCTTTAATCCCCTGCCGCTGCGGCAGTCGGCCTCGAGGGCGGCAAGTCCCTTCTTCTCAAAGAACTCCTTCCAGCGGGCAGTCACCTGTCCGTCGGCAACGTCCGCCTTGTTGAGCAGGATCAGCCGGGGCTTGTCGCGGGTCAAGCCCTGTATCTCAGGATTACGGCTGGATCGGACAATCCGCGCGTCCCGCAGCTCAACGACCGCGTCAATCAGCGGCAGGCTCTCCCGCATCAATCGCCGGGTCTTGGCCATATGGCCGGGAAACCATTGAATTTGTTTTTTCTGTTCAGCCAAGCTCTTTTCTCCTATCGGTCAATCGCGGTTTTATTTCTACTGCACCGAGCCAATCGCATCAAACGGGAAAACCCGCAGGTACGCCTTGCCGAGCACATAGCGGGTATCGACAAAGCCGATTTCACTGGCACGGCTGTCATAGGAGCCATTGCGGTTATCGCCCATTACAAAGACATGCCCGTCGGGCACGGTCACGGGAAACTCCATATCATAATGCCGGTTGGTCGGGGTGTGGGTGTACGGTTCCTCAAGCGCCTCGCCATTGACGTAGACGACTCCCTCGACAAAGTCGACATCGACCCGCTGCCCCTCGGTAGCAATGATCCGCTTGATGATCGGCTCATTGTCCTGATAGGGCTTGGTCACCACGACAATATCCCCCTGCTCGGCCGAAAAGCCCCAGCGGGAGATAAAGAGCATATCGCCGCTGTGAAGCGTTTCGATCATCGAGCTGCCGCTGACCACCGAGGTGCGCGCGCCGAAGGTGAAAAGCAGGATCACGAAGACGACGGCCAGCACCGCGCTCTCAATCCATTCGTAAAGCTCGACAAAAGCAATATCCCGCCGTCCGGTGCGACCTTTTGGGGCACACCGCTCCTCTTCCGGGCGTTTCTCCTGTTCTTCCACAGCGAATCCTCCTGTTTTGTTCTGTTTCCGAAAAAAAGCAAAAAGGGACAATTGCTTGTCCCTTTCCACAAAACGCAATGTTTACTTGCTGGCTTCCTTGACGCGGGCACCCTTGCCGACGCGGTCTCTGAGATAGTAGAGCTTGCTGCGGCGTACCTTGCCCTTACGAACAATGGTAACCGACTCGACAATCGGCGAATGCAGCGGGAA
This sequence comes from uncultured Oscillospiraceae bacterium, assembly GCA_964625135.1. Taxonomy (GTDB): domain Bacteria; phylum Bacillota; class Clostridia; order Oscillospirales; family Ruminococcaceae; genus Yanshouia. The sequence continues at coordinate 4,331 of CAZVAV010000040.1, forward strand.
AACTCTCTCGACGCCAACGCCGTGGGACATGCGGCGGACGGTGAAGGTCTCCTGAATGCCGCCGTGCTTCTTGGCGATAACAGTACCCTCAAATGCCTGCACACGGGACTTCTCGCCTTCCTTGATGCGAACGCCGACACGGACGGTGTCGCCGATCGAAAACTCGGGGGGAGTCTCCTTGAGGCAGGGGGCTGCAAAATGTTTCAGTGCGTCCATGATAAATATTTCCTCCTTTGTTTGTTCAGACATTCATTCCCGCTTGTCAAACAAACGGCAGAGGACTGTCAGCTTTTCATTTTCGGCTCGCGCCGACATGAAACTCCGCCGTGAAGGGAACACAGCGATTTACATGCCCTAGTATCATATCACAGCCTTTGTGAAATGGCAAGAGATTTTCGCCCTAAAATTTCATCAAAACCTTCACGACCGGCTCGGTGCGCTTATCGGCCATCTCCATCGCTTCAGTCATCTGCTCGATCGGATAGATTTTGGAAATCATCAGGCTGGTATCCATCTGTCCCTTGCCGAGCGCGTCGACGACCACCTCATAGTCCTTACGGACATACATGTTCGAGCCGCGCAGTACCAGTTCTTTACTCTGAATCATGCCATAGGGTGCGCCCACGCCGTTGGGCATGATGGCAATTTCGGAAATCACGCCCCCTCTGCGGGTGCATTTGGCTGCCAGCTCAACCACCGGAGCGTTGCCAAAGGCCAAAAAGGTAACATCAGCACCGACGCCGCCGGTCAGCTCGAGCACTCTGGCCTCCAGATCATCGGCGGCGCTGTTGATCGTATGGACGCAGCCCATCGCGGCGGCAATTTTCAGGTTATTATCCACCACATCGGCCATGATAATCCGTTCGGGATTGGCAAGCCGGGCGCAGAGAAAAACGCCCAGTCCGATGGTGCCCGCACCGATGATCAGGATGGTCTGGCCAAGGCTGACGTCATTCTGACGAACCGCGTGCATCCCCACGGCCAATGGCTCGATCAGCGCCCCCTGCTCAAAGGTAACCTTGTCGTCAAGCTTCACGACCGTCGACTCTGGAACTACGATAAACTCGCCAAATGAGCCACTCCAGCCGTTTGCACCGAGCACCCTTTTATCGGCGCAGACATTATAATGACCTTCCCGGCATTCGGCACACAAACCGCAGCCATAATGGGGCTCGGCGGTGACGCGCTCCCCCACCTTGTACCGGGTGACGCCGCTGCCCACCTCGACGATTACGCCGGAGAACTCATGCCCCGACACAACCGGAGGAATCCGAAACGGATGCTTTCCATGATAGGCGTGCACCTCCGAACCACAAATTCCGGTGACCTTAACCTGAATTTTTACATCGGTGGGATGCTGAAGCCGAGGCTCCTCCACTTCTTTGAAGTAAGCCACCTCAGGCTTTTCGATGAATCCTGCTCTCATTATTCTCTCTCCAATTTTCTTACCAGTTTACGGCCAGCCCGACGAGATTCTCGACGGTGATTCCGTTCATTTCCAGCAATCTTTCATAGGGAGCCGACTGGCCAAAGCAGTCCTGAATGCCGACCCGCTTCACT
>CAZVAV010000040.1:5900-10066 GCA_964625135.1 uncultured Oscillospiraceae bacterium
CTCTGCCCTTCCCCATCTCGGCGGCAACCTCGCAAACAGCGCTGCCAAGTCCATTGAGGATGTTGTGATCCTCGACGGTGATGATTTTTCCGATTTCGTTGACGCAGTCCTCGACCGCTTTCACGTCCAACGGCTTGATGGTGTGCATATCGAGCACGCGGCAGGAGATTCCCTTGGCAGAGAGGCGATCGGCCGCCTCAAGGGCCAGCCGGACGGTGTCCCCATTGGCAATGATGGCCAGATCGCCGCCGTCCCGAATCTGAATCGCCTTACCAATCTCAAATTTTTGGTTCTCGTCGTAGATGACCGGAATGGCATCGCGGGTGAACCGCAGGTAAACCGGCCCATAGAGCTTGGCGGCTTCGCGAACCAGCGCCCGGGCCGCGTAGTAGTCGGCCGGCATGACGACCCTCATATTGGGAATGGTTCTCAAAACGCCCATATCCTCGATGCTCTGATGGCTCGCGCCATCGTTGGCGGGAGTTACGCCGCCGTGGGAACAGGCAATTTTCACATTCAGGTTGGGGTAACAGACCTCCTGACGGAGCTGTTCGCTCATCCGCAGACTGCCGAACACCGCATAGGTGACGACAAAGGGGATTTTTCCGGTGGTCGCAAGACCGGCGGCCACGCCCGCGCCGTTTTGCTCCGCAATTCCGACATTGACATGCTGCTGCGGCAGCGCCTTGGCGAACGCGCCGGTCTTGCAGGACTTGCCAATATCCACATCGACGACATAGATATCCGGATTTTCACGCCCGAGCTCGACAATTTCTTCTCCAAACCCATCACGGGTCGCAATCAATTTGGTTGCCTGCATCTTAAAATCCCCTTTCCAGTTCTTCCATCGCAAGGGCATACTGCGCATCATCGGGAGCCATGCCGTGCCAGCCGAGCTGGTTCTCCATAAAGGAGACCCCCTTGCCCTTAACGGTGTGGGCATTGATGCACTTGGGTCTTCCGGTGGTCGAAGCGGCAATTTTTTTCAATGTATCGACGACCTGCTCCATGTCGTTGCCGTCAATCTCATAGGTCTCATATCCAAAGGCTTCAAGCTTGCGGGTCAGATCAAGATGCGGAATCACCTGATCGGTGGTGCCGTCAAGCTGTAGCCCGTTGTTATCGATAATGACAACGAGGTTGTCAAGATTCCAGGCGTTTCCGGCCATTACCGCTTCCCAAATCTGCCCCTCGTCGAGCTCTCCGTCTCCGACAATCACAAACACCCGGTAATCCTTTTTGTCCCGCTTGGCCGCCAGCGCCATGCCGACACCGCAGGAAAGTCCCTGCCCGAGCGAGCCCGTCGAAATATCGATGCCGGGACATTTTTTCATATCGGGATGTCCTTGCAGAATCGAACCCTCCTGCCGCAGCGTATGGAGCTTCTCCTCGGGAAAATAGCCAAGCAGGCCGAGCGCCGCGTACTGAATCGGGCAGGCGTGCCCCTTAGAGAGAATATAGCGATCCCGATCGGCCCAGCGGGGATTTTTCGGATCAATGTTCATCTCGCCGTAGTAAAGGGCGGCGGTGATTTCAGCAGCCGAAAACGCACCGCCGGGATGACCCGACTGCGCCTCATAAATCATCGTCAGCGCAGTCTTTCGCAGTTCCTTTGCATGACGCTTGAGCTCCTGTACCGTAATCTCTTTCATGCTTTCACCTCAAATTCAATCTGGTTGTTCTAGTTGCGTCCTATGTTCTAACATGGGATGATTGGAAGCAAAAAAATTTGTAGCCCCACTCTCTTTGGCTCCCTCGGTGGACGGCGAAATCCGCCGCCCACCCCAAGGGAATCATCACAGCAGCATCAGCTGAGCAGAGAGGGTAACCCCATTGCGATAAAGGGGATGTAGGTTGTCATCAGCAGCGCGAGAATCGCCGCCCCGACAAACGGAAGAACCGCCTTGGAAATCTGTTTCAGGCTGATCTGCGAGATACCGCAGCCAACATAGAGGTTCACGCCGACCGGCGGGGTAACAAGACCGATTGCAAGGTTCATGACCATGATGCAGCCGAGGTGTACGCCATCGATCCCCAGCGCGGTACCGACCGGATAGAGGATCGGAACAAGGATATACATCGCCGAGTTCGCATCAAGAAAACATCCCGCAATCAGCAGGATCACATTGACGATCAGCAGGAAGATGTACTTATTGCCGCCACAGATGGTGATCAGGGCGTTGCTCGCGCTTGCCGCGACGCCGGTCACGGTCAGCACCCAGGCAAAAAGGCTCGCGGTGCCGACAATGAACATGACAACCGCCGTCTGGGAAACCGAGTCGCGCAGCAGTGGCATCAGATCCTTCCAGTGGAGCGTCCGGTAGATAAACAGGCCCACCACAATGCCGTAGGCCGCCGAAACAGCCGCCGCCTCGGTCGGAGTAAAGATGCCCCCATAAATGCCACCGAGGATAATGACCGGCATCAGCAACCCCCAGAACGCCTCGCGAAAGGCCTTCCAGCGTTCGGCCCAGTCCGCCTTGGGCAGCAGGGTGATCGGTGTTCCCCGGCTGACCAGCTGCATCGCAAGGATCAGCAGCAGACCCATCAGCAGGCCGGGCACGATGCCGGAGGCAAAGAGTGAGCCGACTGACTTGCCGGTGATCGAGCCGTAGATGACAAAGGTGATCGATGGCGGAATAATAATACCGATCGCACCGGCGGTGGACATCAACGCGGTGGAGGACGATTTGTCGTAGCCCACCCGAGTCATCGCCGGGATGATGATCATTCCCAGCGCCGCGACAGTGGCGGGGCCGGAGCCGGAGATCGCGGCGAAGAAGCAGGCGACGATGACGCAAACCATCGCCATACCGCTCTTGCGGTGGCCGACCAGCGTACGGCAGAAATCGATCAGCCGCCCGGAAATTCCACTCTTTTCCATTACGTTGCCGCCAAGAATAAAGAACGGAATCGCCAGCAGGACAAACTTCCCGGTAGAGGAATACAGATTACTCGGAATCATCGAAAGAGGCAGCTGCTCGGTGAGCAGCGCCGCAACGCTGGAAATGCCGAGCGAGAGGCCGATCGGAATGTTGAGAAAGAGCAGAAGGAAAAAGATACCGAACAAAACCCGAGCAACCATCGCTTATTCCTCCTCCTTCTTGAGCAACGTGACAGCAAACAGCTGGATGTATCGGATGGTCAGCACCGCGCCGCTGATTGGGACAAAGATGCCGAATATCCACTCCGGCCACTGCATTCCAGGGGTCAGCTGCTTGAGGATGTACTCCTGCTTGGCCATCAGGAATCCGAAATAGAGGATCAGCCCGCCAAAGGCGGCACCGAGCAGATAGCCAAACAGAATACAAAGCTTTTGATACCGGGGCGGGAGAAAATCGGTCAGCACGGTCAGTCCCAGATGCGCCCCCCGCTTGGCGGCTACCGCCGCACCGGTCAGGCTCAGGATAATGAGCCCGAGCGAGGTCAGCTCCTCCACGAAAGGCATCGAGCTATTCAGGACATAGCGTGCAAAGACATTGGCACAGGTCAGGACAGTCATGATGAGCAGGATGATCGCGCAGAAATTGTCCTCCAATTGAGAGAGAAGCTTCTTCATACGATTCTCCGTGCCTCCTTTCAATCTGCAAGGCGTGAATTACAAAATGCCAAAAGCGGCACAGGCGTCGGCGCCGTAGATTTCCTTGTACTGATCAACCAGAGGCTGAACGACCGCCTTGAATGCAGCAACATCCCCTGCGGTGAGCTCATAGATTTCGCAGCCGTTGTCCTTTGCGAACTTCTCCTTCAGCCCCGCCTCATCGGCAATGATCTGCTGGTTCATCTCCTTGCAGGCTTCCTCGACACACGCGCGGATCAGCGCCTGCGTATCGGGGCTGAGCTTCTCAAACTTGGCCGTGTTGGCGGTAAAGGTAAACGCTTCATAGGTGTGGTTTGAGATGGTCATGTATTTCTGAACCTCCTGGACATTGGCCGAGTTGATGGTGCTCAGGCTGTTATCATGGCCGTCGATGGTGCCCTGCTGAAGCGCGGTAAACACCTCCGACCAGCTCATCGCCTGCGGGCTGGCGCCAAACGCGGTATAAAAAGCGGAAAAGAAATCGCCGCCGGGAATTCTGATCTTAAGCCCCTTGAGATCCTCAGGCGCCTTAATCTGGCGCTTGCTGCAGGTCATCGCCTTAAAGCCGTTATGTACCGCGCCAAGG
>CAZVAV010000041.1:0-9960 GCA_964625135.1 uncultured Oscillospiraceae bacterium
ACCTGACCGACGAGCAGGCGTTTGAAATCGCGCTGGTCGAAAATCTGGTTCGCGCCGACCTCAACCCGATCGAAGAGGCGATGGGCTACCGCACGCTGATCGAGCGCTTTGCCATGACGCAGGAGCGGGTGGCCCAGCGGGTGGGACGCTCCCGCCCCGCCGTCGCTAACGCCCTGCGCCTTTTGTCGCTGCCCGACGAGGTGGTCGAGCTGCTGCGCCGCGGCGAGCTTTCGGCCGGACATGCCCGCGCGCTGCTGCCGCTGGAGACTGCCGCCGCGGCGATGCTCGCCCGCCGGATTATCACGCAGGGTCTTTCGGTGCGGCAGACCGAGGAGGCGGTGCGGCAGATGATGAAGAGCCCCACGCCCCGGCGCGCCGCCCCTTCCCCCACCCTCTACCGCGAGATGGAGCTTGCCCTTGGTGAGGTGCTCTCCCGCCGGGTGCGGGTGACCCAAAAGGGCAAGAGCAAGGGGGAGCTGACCATCGAGTTCTACTCCGAGGAGGAGCTTCGCGACTTTGCCGCCCGGCTTGAGCGCGGGGAAGAGACAAAGCCATGCTAGACGTCCGAACGCTGCGGGAGAACCTCGAGGGAATCAAGGCTGCCTGCCGCCTGCGCGGGCTTGCCCTCACCGAGACGATCGACGCGGCGCTGCTTGCGGATCAAGAGCGCCGCGCGCTGCTGTCAGAGGCCGAGGCGCTGCGCGGGGAGCAAAACGAGGCGCGGCGCAGACTGCCGCAGTCGGCACGGGAGGGGATGAGCACCGTCCCAGTACAGGCCGAGCTGCGTGCGCTTGCCGAAAGGATCGGCGCGGTTGAGGCGCCGCTCGCCGAGGTGCAGGAGCGGCTGCGCGCGCTGCTGTCGGCGATCCCGAATCTTGTTTCCCGGGAGGTTCCCGCCGTGCGCACCGTGCTGCGGCAGACGGGGGAGCGCACGCGTTTTTTGTGGGAGCCAAAGCGGGCGCAAAGGCTTCTGTCCGACCTGCGGCTGACCTGCCAAACCACCGGGGAAAGCGCCGCGCTGCTCGGCGCGGGGGCGCGGCTCGAACGGGCGATTGCCGGATACCTGCTCGACCGCCTTGCCGGGGCGGGCTGCCGGGAGCTTTCCCCCGCCTGTGATTCGGGTGGGGCGGAGCCCTTTTTCCCGCACCGGGGCGAGCTGCTTGAGGCCGCGCGGCTTCCGCTTCGCTACAGCGAGCTGCGCCTGTGCGCCGGGGCGGAAAAGGGTCGGGCGCTGCGCTGCGGCGAGATCGGAATGCTCTGCCTTGTGCCCCCCGACGGCGGGGCGAGGGAGCTTTTTGCGATGGCCGAGAAGCTAGAGGCCGCGCTGCTCGGACTGGGGCTCTGCTGCCGGGTGGTTTCGCTTCCCGCCGGGGAACTTTCCTTCGCCGCCGCCCGCTCGCTTGCCATCGAGGCTTGGATGCCCGCTTCCCGCCAATACCGGGGCGTCTGCACCTGCTCGGATTTTACCGATTATCCGGCTCGCGCCAATCACTGCCGCTGCAAGTCCGCGGATGCGCCGAAGCCCCGCCCCGTCGAAGCCGTGGGCGGCTCGCTGCCGCTCGGCGGGGTAATTGCGGCCATCCTTGAAAATTTTCAGAACGGAGACGGCTCGGTAACCGTCCCCGACGCTCTGCGCCCCGCGATGGGCGTCGAGCGGATTACGAGGTGACAGCAAGATGCAACGGTATCGTTACTCCCTTGACCTGACCGTCCGGGGATTTGAATGCGACGCGGCGGATCGCCTTCGGCCGGCCGTCGCGCTGCGCTATCTACAGGAGGCGGCGACCGGCCACCTCGATTCACTTGGGTTAGGCTATCGCAGGCTCTATGACGAGGGGATGTTTTTTGTCCTGATCGGGCAGGGACTGCGCGTTCTGCGAGCCCCGCGCCGGGGAGAGAGGATCACGATTGCGACCGCTCCGGTTGCGGCGCAGGGGGCGAGGATGTTCCGGGAGACGGTGCTGCTCGACGAGACGGGTGCGCTGCTCTGCGAAAATCAGACCGCGTGGGCGCTGCTTGCGCTCGAAACCGGGCGGCCGATGCGCTCCTCCCGCTTTCCCCACGAGCTGCCGATGCTGCGCGGCGAGTGGAGGCCGTTTGCCGATCCCTCGCGCCTGAAAATTCCCGATGCCGAGGAGGCGTGCGGCGACCGGCTGGTGCGGCTTTCGGATCTCGACGTCAACGAGCACATGAACAACACCGTTTATGCCGACGTCGCCCTTGATTGCTTTGCCGACCCGCTGCTTGGCTCGGGCGGGGTGGATACCCTGCTGCTGCGCTACCAGCGTCAAGCTCGTCTGGGCGAGACAATGACGCTGCGACGCGGACAGGGGGACAGCTGTTTTTGGGTCGACGGCAGAGTTGACGGTGCACCATGCTTTTCTGCGCAATTTTCACTCAAAGCCCTTGAAACAGGCGGCAATGGGTGATAGAATAGGAAAAATATTTTGGAAACGGAACATCCAGTGAAGTGAAAGGAGAGGTTTATGCTTAACACCGATTACTCTTTTAAGTTTGCCAGCGAAGGACTGACCTTCGACGACGTATTGCTGGTTCCCGCCTATTCGGAGGTCACCGCGCGTGACATCGACCTCCACACCGTTCTTGCCCGGGATATCGTCCTGAATACCCCGCTGATCACCGCCGCGATGGATACCGTCACGACCGCGCCGATGGCGATTGCGATGGCGCGGGAGGGCGGCATCGGCGTTATCCACAAGAACATGTCGATCGAGGAGCAGGTCACCGAGGTCGATAAGGTCAAGCGCTCGGAGAACGGGGTCATTGTCAACCCGTTTTACCTCTCGCCCGATCATTTTGTTACCGACGCCGACGCGCTGATGGGTCGCTATAAGATTTCCGGCGTGCCGATCTGTGACGAGAGCATGCGCCTTGTCGGAATCATCACCAACCGCGACCTGCGCTTTCTGACCGACTTCAACGTTCCGATCAAGGAGGTCATGACCCGGGATCACCTGATCACCGCCCCGGTCGGCACCACCCTTGAGGGGGCGCAGAAGCTCCTCTCCAAGTACAAGATCGAAAAGCTGCCGATCGTCGACGACGATTACAAGCTCAAGGGTCTTATCACCATCAAGGATATCGAAAAGGCGGTGCGTTACCCCAATTCCGCCCGTGATAAGGGCGGCCGGCTGCTCTGTGCCGCCGCCATCGGGGTGACCGCCAACGTTCTTGAACGCGCCGAGGCGCTGGTTGCCGCGCAGGCCGACGTGCTGGTGCTCGACTCGGCTCATGGCCACAGCAAAAACATCCTCGAATGCCTGCGGCGGGTTCGCGCGGCCTTCCCGGAGATCGCGATTGTCGCCGGCAACATCGCCACCGCCGAGGGGGCAAACGCCCTGATCGACGCGGGCGCCGACTGCGTCAAGGTCGGCATCGGCCCCGGCTCCATCTGCACCACCCGCGTCGTCGCGGGCTGCGGCGTGCCGCAGATTTCAGCCATCTACAACGCCTGCTGTGCCGCGGCAAAGCGGGGCGTGCCGGTGATCGCCGACGGCGGCGTCAAATATTCGGGCGACATCGTCAAGGCGCTTGCCGCCGGCGCGAATGTCGTGATGCTTGGCAGCCTGCTCGCGGGCTGCGCCGAATCGCCCGGCGAGACCGAAATCTATCAGGGCAGAAACTTCAAGGTCTACCGCGGCATGGGCTCGCTCTCCGCGATGGAGAAGGGCTCGAAGGATCGTTACTTCCAGGAGAATGCCAGCAAGCTCGTCCCCGAGGGGGTCGAGGGTCGCGTCCCCTACAAGGGGCCGGTTTCCGACACCGTCTACCAGCTGGTCGGCGGCGTCAAGTCGGGCATGGGCTATACCGGCTGCCGCACCATCCCCGAGCTGCACGAGCAGGCGCAGTTTGTACGGATCACCGGCGCGGGTCTTAAGGAAAGCCACCCGCACGACATCTATATCACCAAGGAAGCCCCCAACTATTCGGTCGGGGTGTAGCAATCGAAAAGGGTGTGATACACTTTGGTATCACACCTTTTTTTCGTGGGTCTAAAAAATTTGTTTTTCAAATTCCTCGGTGGAGATCGGCTTGGAAAACAGGAGGGGGCGTCGTGGCCTGAAGCTTTTTTGCCCGCGTCTTGCAAACCTTGCTGTGCGCTTCGTTCGGGAGGAAGCACGAGTGCGGTCAGCGCCTCCTCGCTCAGCTCAATCCAATCGCCGACTACCGGGCAAAGCAAGCTTTGCTCCTTGAGCTCTTCACGCAGCCGCCGCTCGTCAACCCCTTGAGGGAAATGGCGTCTTAAAAAAGGATCGTTGAGCAAATCTGTCCGAGAAACTCGGTCATTTATCTGTCGTTCCATTGTCATTCCCTGCGTGTTTTATTCATTATAGCGAAATGAAATCGGGAAGTAAATACCGAAACAGGCGATTGACCGAGATGGATTTTGATTTTGGGAAAGCTTTTTGATATTGTGCCCTATCCCCTGAATTGAAGCGCGGCAAGCAGAAGCAGCAGCACGCCGCAGACCGGCGCGAGCGGGAGGGGAACGGCTTGGGCAATTCTTTTTCCAAGCCATTCTCCCAGACGGATGCCGAGCAGATGCACCAGCATCGAGCAGAACAGCACCGACAGCAGCCTGAGCTCTACCGCTCCGGCTCCAAGCCCGGCGGCCATTCCGTCGAGCGAGAGAGCGAGAGCCAGCGCCGCCGCCTCGGCAGGGGAGAGGGTGCGGGAGCCGTCCCGGTCGGCGCAGTTTGGGCTGCAATAGATCGAGAGCAGCGCGCCGGGCGAGAGGCCGGGCTCCGGCTTCGGGCAGGGCTTTGGGGCGCGCCGCCGCTTGAGCGGCTCCTCCGCCAGCTTCAAAAGTCCGAGCAACGCAAGAATTCCGCAGCCGATGCCGCGCGCGACCGAGACAGGAAGAAGCGGAGTCAGCAGCCCTCCGGCCCAAATCGAGACGCCAAGCGCCCCGGAACAGATCGCCGCGAGCACCAGCAGTGAGCGAAACGGAATGCGAATGGCCGCCGCGCCGTATCCCAACGCCGCGACAAAGGCGTCGAGAGCCAGCGCGACGACCAATAAAACCGATCCAAACAGACCGTCCATCCGTACAACCCCTTTCATCGATGGACTTTTATCATCCTATGAGAAGGGGTGGCGAGGGGTGAAGCAGCTTTTACTGGGTCGGGTGCATTGAAAAGTGGTAAAAATTTTGGCAAAATGCAAAATCATCTCGCTTTTTTTCCTAATAGAGCTTATAATAAAGCCGTATCAATTTGATTTGCTACCGTTCAAAGTGTTTAGAGGAGGGCTCTATGGAATTAATTGCTACGTCCGCTGGGTACGGTTCGGTTCAGGTGACCTTTTTTGATGAATTTTCGTTATATTCTGATGAGGTTCGGATTGATGACACCCTCAACCGCTCGCGTAAAATGTGGAACATGCTTGCCTATCTGGTGGCGCACCGCGACAGGCCGATTCCGCAGCAGGAGTTTGTGACGATGCTGTGGGGCGAGGGCGCGGGCGGCCGCGACACAGCAAATGCTTTAAAGACGCTGCTCTACCGCATCCGGGGCTTTATTGAACCGCTTGAGCAAAGAATCGGAACCCCTCTGATCCTTTCACAGCGGGGCGCTTACCGCTGGAACGACTCGGTACACTGTGAGGTGGATGCCGACCGGTTTGAGCGGCTCTGCGAGGAGGTGCGCGCACAGGGTCTGTCCTCCCAAGAGGTGGAAGCGCTGTGCAGGGAGGCCGTCGGCCTCTATCGGGGGCGGTACTTTGCCAAGCTGGACAAGATCCCTTGGATTAACGCGCTTTCGCGCCACTATCACGGTCTCTATCTGGAAATGGTAGGTCGACTGGAGGCGCTGCTTGAGGAGCAGGAACGGCTTGAGGAGCTGATCGCGCTCTGCGATCATGTGCTTGCCATCGATCCCTGCGACGAGCAGACCCATTGCTACTGCATCCGGGCGCTGCTGCGCCAACACCGCTATGACGAGGCGCGGCAGCATTATGAGGAGGCGACCGACCTGCTCTACCGCTACCTGCGCGCCCGTCCCTCCGAGGGGCTGCGCGCCCTTTCAAACGAACTGATGAAGGTGGATCTCAATCGAGAGCTGGAAACCGACCTGTGGAAAATCCGCGATGAGCTTGGCGGAAATGAAGTCGGCGAGGGAGCCTTTGTCTGCGATTACGGCTTCTTTAAGGAGACGTATCAGCTCGAGCTGCGGCGCAGCGTCCGCTCGGGTCGCACCATCATGCTCGGCTTGCTCACCGTGACCACTGCTTCGGGAAAGCTCCCTGATCTGGAGACACTCAACCGCGGGATGGAGCAGCTGCTCGGTGTTCTGCGGGGATGCCTGCGCCGCGGTGATGTGGTTTCGCGCTATAACGGCGCGCAGTATGTGCTGCTGCTGCCCACCCGCAGCTTTGAAGCAGGGGAGCGGGTGATGCGCCGCGCCGTCGGCCTGTTCTCCCGCCGCTACCGCAGTCCGCTTGAGCTGCACTACAAGCTGCAAAGCCTTGAGCTTCCGGCCGATGAGTTTTCATCTGTCAGAGACGAGCAGGAGTAAAGATCCTTTGTGCCGTCGGGCAGACGGATTTCTGAAGAAAAGGGAAGGGGTGACACCCCTTCCCTTTTGCGATTACGCCTGCGAATCCGGCCGATCGATTCGGTATCCGTCCCGGCCTTGGTATTTTACCGAATAAAGCGCTTTGTCCGCCCGCTGATAGAGAGCTACAAAATCGTCTCCGGCGGCGGTAGGCGCTGCCCCGATGCTGACCGAGGGCGGGGCTTCTCCACCGGGCAGATGAATTGTGCCGATGCGCTCTCGCAGCTCCCGGCATTTCTCAAGGGAAACCTGCTCCTGTGCTTCTCCGCGCATAAAGACGATGAACTCGTCTCCGCCGATTCGCCCGACGATATCTCCCTTGCGAAACACCCCGCGCAGTGCGTCGGCTATGCCGCGCAGCGCCTGATCCCCGGCGTAGTGGCCGTACCGGTCGTTAATCTCCTTAAACCGGTCGATGTCGATGATAAACAGCGTCCCGGCTCCCTCTTGCATCGCCTCGGTAATTTGCTGGTGGCTGGTCGCGGCATTGTAGATGTCGGTCAGGCTGTCGCGCTGGGCACGGTCGAGCAGCTCGGCCTGCTGGCTCTTCTCCTTTTGAATATCGATGATTTTACCGATCAGATAGGACTGCCTGCCCTCCTGATCCGGAATCGAGTGGCTGATCACCCGAATCCAGCGGTGGCTTTTGTCCGGGAAGGGGTAGACCAGCTCGCTCTCCGTTGCGCCGCCTTGGGCAATCAGCCGCAGCACCGGATCTCCCTCGTCGCTCTCCGGGAGCGTCTGGGAGAATTTTTCAATTTCGGGCATACAGCCGAGCAGGGCGGCGGTCTTTTGCGGCAGATGCAGCCGGTCGTGAACCAGATCATATTCAAATAGGTAGACCTCAGTCAGGGCATTGAGCAGCTCGTAGCGGTCATACTCCCGCTTGCGCAGAAGAAATTCCTCCCGGTCACGGCGGCGTTTGCCCGCCAGCCACAGCAGCGCGGCGAACAGCAAAAGGCTCACCAGAAAAAAAGCGGCCTGCATGGGATTATCCCGCAGAAAAACGAAAAGGGTGGTTTTGGGCGCGCGGTAGGCATTGGCGAACAGGCTTTTGCGCACCACATCCTCCGGCAGGCTCCCGATCGTCTGGTCGATAATGGTGTGCAGAGGATGGTCGGCCGGAACGAATAGCCCCAGATGGTAGCTCTGTGACCATTCCGACGTCTGTGCCAGTGTGGTCAGATTCCGAAAGGCGGGGTCGTTGAGGTAATATCCGGCGGAGTAGCTGTTAATATAGCAATAGTCCGCACGCCCCTGCGCGACAGCGCGCAGCGCATCCTCAACCGTATCGGCGGGGACAATTTTTCCCTGATAAGCGCCGTCGTATTTGGACGGGTAAACCAGCGCCAGCCGTTTCCCCGCCAGCAGACCGGGGTGGGAATCTCTTGGAACAAGAAGAAAGGTGGAGGTGCTCAGGTAAGGGAAGCTCAGGATCATGCCGCCCTGCTCCGGCAACGAAAAGAGGTTTGAAATTCCCGCGACAATGGGGTAATCACCGCTTGCCATCAGCCGTTCAAATTCCGCGATGGAATCTGCCATCGTCAGCTCAAAGGAAAGGCCGGTCGCCTCGGTGATGGAACGGAGAAGATCCGGCGCGACGCCGCGGATGACCCCTGTGTCGTCACGGTATTGCAGCGGAGCCATGCCGCCGTGCAGCAGTACCCGAACGGTGTCGGTTTCCGCGATATATTGCTGCTCCTGCTTTGAGAGAAGAAGGCGGCTCTCGCCGTTGTCGAAATGCTTGCGGTAGAGGGAGACCGAAAATTCGGGGCTGATCTCAAAAATTCTTGAGAGAGCCGCGTTGACCCCGCGAACTACCTCGATGCGGCCATTGGCGGCAGCAAAGTAAAAGGGCTTTTGTGAGAGGCGCACAATCAGCCGCAGGTCGGTCAGCGGCGCGCCGACATCCATCCGCAGAATCACGTCGGCCTTGCCCTGCCGGAGCAGTTGCAGCTGCTCCGCCTCGGTGGCAACGGGAACCTCGGTGATCGCAAGGCGGTTAATCCGGGCAAATTTCCGAAGCGCCGCGCGGTTGGTCTGGGCGTTTTCAAGCACCGCCACCCGAAGCACCGGAAGGGACGCGTAGTTCATGCTGGTCAGGTCGCTGTTTTGGCTCAACGAAAAAAGGGCGGTCGAGACGCTGCCATAGCTGGTGGCGGTATAGTCGTAGCGCGCGGCCAGCTCCTTGTTTCGCGTCAGTCCGCCAAGCAGGTCGATTTCGCCCCGGTCAAGCATCCCCAAAAGGGCGCTGAGCTGCTGATCCTGATCCCCCTCGGGGGTGACCCATTCATAGCTCCAGCCGGTATAGCGGGCGATCTCGGTCAGATAGTCGTAGGTGTAGCCGCCGTGATTTCCAAATTCATCAATCTCGGTGAGACCCGGCTGGATGGGGAAGCCGACCCGCACGGTAAGCGGCTCGTCGGCGGCCAATTCGTGAAGCGGCGACGCAAACACACCCAGCAAAAAAAGCAGGATGCCCAAAAAAGCGGGCATGCCATAAAAAAGCCGCTGCCTGTGGTGCATCGGAAACCCCTCCCTCATCAAACTGTTGTTAAAAATTATAGTATTTTCGATATGGAAAAACAAGGCGAATCCAAAAAAAGTAATTATTTTTTTAAGTGTTTTTCAAGGGAGCTGTTGCAGAATGGAATTTTAATAGCAGCTTGCACAAAGAAGCCATCGACAGAATTCAAAAACGACACCCTCAATCGACCTGAAAGGCCGGAAAGGATGTCGCTTTTTTGTGCATCATTTTTTACGGGGCGATTCTGTAACAGACCCAATCAGCGGATTTGGATTAAGCTTTCGCCCTCGTAATAAAGCCGCTGGAGCCTTGCGCCAAGGCGGGAAAGCAGCTCGTGCATACAGCTGTCCGCCAGTGTCCCCACCTCGTCGGCGTTCTGTGAGAGAGCACCGTCCCGACCGAGAAGCACCGCCGCATCGCCCAGCGTTACCTCGGGGATATCGGTCACATCAACCATCATCTGATCCATGCAGACGTTGCCGAGCTGGTTGGCCCAGCGCCCGTGCAGAAGAACCCGTCCCTTTCGGGAGAGGGCGCGGGGGTATCCGTCGGCATAGCCGATGTTCAGCACCGCCACCCGCATCGGCCCCGGCGCCCGGAAGGTTCGGCTGTAGCTGACGCAGGTGCCGGGCTCGATCTCCCGCAGGCAGGCGACGGACGCCAGAAGCGAGGTGACCGGCTGAATTTCGGGCCATGCCGCAACATGGCAGGCGGTGGGATAGCCCGAAAGGAGCGCGCCGCAGCGCACCATGTCAAAGTGTGCCTCGGGATATTTTTGCACGCCGCCCGAATTGCAGAGATGCCGTACCCCGACCCGCACGCCCCGGGCGGTGAGCCCATCGAGAGCCGCGCGAAACC
>CAZVAV010000042.1:0-9940 GCA_964625135.1 uncultured Oscillospiraceae bacterium
AATGTGAGAAAGCTGGGAAACCTGCTGGTTTGTCCCAAATGCCGCGTCAAGCACCTCTCCGCCGAGATAGAGCACCGCGACGATGATGAGGGTCAGCGGAATCTGACCGGTGCGGCTTCTCGTAATGGAGGAAAGCAGGACAAAGGCGAAGACGATGCCGCTTGCGCCGAGCACGCCGTATTGCGGAAACAGAAGCAGATGCAGGACGCCGGTCGTCAGGGTGGTGCAGAGCATGACCATCAGCAGACGGCGGCTGCCGTATTTTTCCTCGAGCATCGGGCCGGTAAGCAGCAGGAGCATCACATTGCTGCTGTAATGCTCGCCGCTCGCATGGCCGAGCACATGGGTGAAAAGCCGTAGGTAGGTCAGCGGATTATCCCAGCCGCTGCGGTAGAGGGTGAAATAGCGCTCCATCAGCCGGCCTCCGGTTGCCTGCGAAAGGAGCAGCACCCCCAGCGAAACAAGCGAGAAGGTCAGCACCACCGGCGCGTTGTAAACAATGCCTCGTCGTTTCATTTAATCCTCCGCGTCCTTAAAATAATACAAAGCTATTGTACCGCATCAGACCCCCTGCCGCAAGAAAAACCGTCGAAAAAACGCCTGAAAATACCGGCCCCGTCCAAAGGCGGAGCCGGTATTTTCGCAGGCGCATTATCGTTCGGCAATACGAAACTTGGAGATCAAATCGTCCAGAGCGGTCGACTGCGTGGCCAACCCGTGGGAGGACGCGGAATTTTCCTCCGCCGCTTCCAAGCTGAAGGAAACCGCCTGATGAAGCTGCGACACAAGCTCCTCCATCTTTGCAAAGGCCTCGGCCTGCTCCGCGGTCGAGGCGTCGATGTTGCTCAGCGCGGCAGACATCGAATTGACCTGATTTCCGACCTCCAGCAGGCAGCCTGCCGTCCGTCCGGCGGTCTGGGTTCCGCCGTCGACCACCTCCTTGGAGTGTACGATGATGCGGGTGATTTCGCCCGCCGCTTCGCTGCTCTTGGCGGCGAGGCGGCGCACCTCGTCGGCCACCACCGCAAAGCCCTTGCCCGCCGCTCCGGCTCTGGCCGCCTCAACGGCGGCGTTGAGCGCCAGAATATTGGTCTGAAACGCGATGTCCTCAATAATCTTGATGACCTTTCCGATTTCCGCGGAGGAATGGGCGATGCGATCCATCGACTCGGTCATCTGCTTCATCTGAGCTTCACTTTCTTCAACGGCATTGGTCGCCTTTTCCGAAATCCTTTTGATGTGAGTCGCGTTTTCGGCGTCCCCTCGGGTCAGCTCGGCAACCTTCGAGAGGTTGATCCGAAGATCCTCCACCGATTTTGCCTGATTTTCCGCTCTGGTCGAAAGCAGGTCGGCGTTTTCCAACAGGACATGGCTTCCCTGATTGACCTCGTTGGTGCAAAGATGAATCTGAGAAACCATCCCGGTCAAGGAGTCGATAATTTGGTTGAGCGAGGCCTTGATCGGCTGGTAATCCCCGATGTACTCCTTTGTGACCCGCACCGTGATATCGCCGCTCGACACCGCGCCCAGCGTCTCGGTAATATCCTCGATATAGCTTTGAATCTGTGCGATCATCTGGGCAAGCTGGCGGCTGAGCATTCCGATTTCATCCTGAGAGTGGTTCTTTAATGATACGTCGAAATTCCCCTTGGAAATTTGGAGCATCTGATCCTCCAGCCGGATGATCGGATGGGTAATTCCTCTGGAAAGCATCACCGCCGTGGTAAGAGCGGCCACCACAATGATCGCAAATAAAGCATCCTGAATGAGGATGATTCGGTTGGTCATTTTAAGTGCTTGCGCGAGCTGACCCTGCGCAAGCGCATCAGCCTGTGCGGAAAGCTTTTCCGCCTCCGAAATCGCCTGCTGGCATGCCTGGGTAAATTCCCCCTGAAGGGTACGCCAGGACGCGCCCTGATTTCCCTGTCCAACCAGACGGTTCATATTTTGCGAAGCGCTTTCCATCTGCGTCAATGCCGCCTTGATCCCGGCGGTATCGGCTCCAAGCCGGTCAAGATCCGCAATCAAGGTCTGGGCCTTGGCATGGGCGCTTTTCGCCTGCTCCTCATAGACCTTTAATTCCTGTCCGTCGGAAAGCAGCATTCCCTTGACCGCCCCGTCCACCCGGTGAAATTCACCGGTCAGGGCGACCGCCGTAACCTCCTGAAGATGGGGCCCCGCATAGAGATCGGGCGCCTGATTTGAAATCTTCCTGAGACTGAATAACGAAACGCCATTGAGAATTACCAACAGCAGCAGAATCTCCCCAAACCCGATGATCATTTTAGTTCTGATTTTCATGTCTCTGGCTCGCTTCATTTTAGGTCTTCCTTTCGGCACACATTAAATTTCCGCGCTGTCTGATCAACAAATTACATGGATCCGTCCGTTAGGCACACAAAACAGTAACTCAATTTTAATTCAATCATAAAGTTTAATAAAAATTATAACATTGTGGACTACTACAGTCAACTAAAAACTGTAAATCAAGTCATATCAAGCCAAAAAGTGCGCGTCCCCCATCCATAAGAACGGGAGACGCGCAAGCAATCAAATCAATTGAAGATCAAACAGGGGAGGCTCAATCCCGTCCGGCCAGAATCATGGCCGAAACACAGCTGAGCACAAAGCAGGCGCAGCCGACGCAGACGGTGACGATCCCCAGGATCGACCGCCAGCGCAGACGGCTTAACGATACCTTTTCGGTGTCCATGATCGTTTTCCTCATCAGCATGGCATTACCCCAGGCGCTTTTGGAGCGCTTCGAGCTGGGCTTTCAGTTCCTTCGGCAGCTTGTCCTTGAATTTCGCATAAAATTCCTCGACGCTCTTCATATCCTCGCGCCAAAGGGCAGGATCGACCTCGAGAATCTCAGCGAGCTGCTCCTTCGAGAAGTCAAGCCCTTCAAGGGTGATGTCATCGGCGGTGGGCTCGTAGCCGATGGCGGTTTCCACCGCATTGGCGGTGCCGTCGGCGCGGCCGAGAATCCACATAATGACCCGCATGTTGTCGCCAAAGCCGGGCCAGATGAAATGCCCCTCGTCGTCGAGACGGAACCAGTTGACGTTAAAGATCTTGGGAGCCTTATCGCCCAGCTTTTTGCCCATCTCAAGCCAATGCTGCCAGTAGTCGCCCATGTTGTAGCCACAGAACGGCAGCATCGCCATCGGGTCGCGGCGCACCACGCCGACGGCGGCGGCGGCGGCGGCGGTCGTCTCGGAGGCCATGATCGAGCCTACAAAGACGCCATGCTCCCAATCGCGAGCCTGATAGACCAGCGGAGCGGTTTTGGCGCGGCGGCCGCCGAAGATGATCGCATCGATCGGCACGCCCTGCGGATCATTAAATTCGCTGCTGATGACCGGGCAGTTTTCCGCCGGGGCGGTGAACCGGGAGTTGGGATGAGCGGCCTTAGAATCCATCTCGGGATTCCAAGGGTTGCCCTTCCAGTCGAGTGCGTTCTTGGGCGGATTTTTGTCGAGCCCCTCCCACCAGACGGTGTTGTCCTCAAGGTTCTGCGCGACGTTGGTGAAGATGGTGTTGCGGGTGGTGGTGGCCAGCGCGTTGGGGTTGGATTTTGCATTGGTGCCGGGCGCCACGCCAAAGAAGCCCTTTTCGGCGTTGATGGCATACAGCCTTCCGTCCTCGCCGATCCGCATCCAGGCGATGTCGTCGCCGACGCACCAGGCCTTATAGCCCTTCTCCTGATAAATCTCAGGCGGAATCAGCATGGCAAGGTTGGTTTTTCCGCAGGCCGACGGGAAGGCGGCGGCGACATAGCGGGTGTTGCCCTGCGGGTCCTGAATGCCGAGAATCATCATATGCTCGGCCATCCAGCCCTCGGTCTTGGCCTGATAGGAGGCGATGCGCAGCGCAAAGCACTTTTTGCCCATCAGCGCGTTTCCGCCGTAGCCCGAGTTGATCGACCAGATGGCGTTATCCTCGGGGAAATGGCAGATGTAGCGGTTGGCGGGATCAAGCTCGGCCTTCGAGTGCAGGCAGCGAACCCAGTCGTTCGAGGAGCCAAGCTCATCGAGGGCGCACTGGCCGGCGCGGGTCATGATCAGCATCGAAAGGGTGACATAGATCGAATCGGTCACCTCAACGCCAACCTTGGCGGAGGGGGAGCCGAGCGGGCCCATGACGAACGGAATGACGTACATGGTGCGGCCCTTCATGCAGCCGTCATAGAGCTTTTTCAGCTTCGCGTAGGCATCCTTGGGATCAAACCAGTTATTGGTGGGGCCCGCGTCCTCCTCACGGCGGCAGCAGATAAAGGTACGGTCCTCAACCCGGGCGACATCGTTGGGGTCGGAACGGTGCAGCACACAGCCGGGCAGCTTATCCTGATTGAGGGAGATCAGCTCGCCGGTACCGAGCGCCTCCTTGCGAAGCGTATCGGCCTGCTCGTCACTCCCATCGATCCACAGAACATGGTCCGGCTTGCACAGTGCGACTGCCTCGTCGACCCATGTCAGCACGGTTTTGTTGGTTGTCATAACAGTTGCCTCCCAGTCATAAAAGATAATTTTGCTTGTCCCCGCAAAAGCGGACGACATTACCCTCTATTATAGCCATGCGGGAGGAAAATAGCAACCAAATGCAGGGAAATTTCCAGCCATTTCACATAATTGCAGAGAAAACAAAAGCCCCGCCGAAAAATACGCTGATATCCCCAACGAAAAGCCCGCCCCGTTGAGGGATTCAAAATCCCCAACGGCGCGGGCAGCTTTGTTTTTGCACTTGTCCGATCAACCCCGTATACCGAATGCTGCGCACGGTTCAATCCTGAATTTCAAATATAATTCCGGTATCCTCAGTCTTTACCCCTCGGCTGTCGGCAATCGTACAGTAGAGAATGCGCTGCTCCCCGGATGTTGTAAATTGCAGCAACAGCCCCTCCGTGCCCAGGCCGATCAGCTCATCGTCCTCCAGACCCTCAAAGAAAATGCTCCGGACTGATTTTCCATTGCGGGCAAAAACATATGCATCCTCATCCACAAGCCAGAGCACGCCCATTTGAGAGCCGACGTTGCCGGTCACTGGCATTTCTTCCCCCAGAATGCGATCGGAAAACACCGAAACCGCAAAGCGATCCTGCGGGGGGAAGCCCTCTTGATTGTTTGTGGAAAGATAAGAGCCTCTAAAATCAAACACCCGGTTCCCTTGCACATCTAGTGTGCGGTCAAAGCGCCGCGTGACATTTTTACCGTTCCAATAAATCGTTGTCCACGGCAGGGAGACCGGGCGTTTTTTGCCATCCAGAATACCGTCTTTATCCCATAGGCGCAGCGAAACGAAAGTTCCTCCCGCGATGAGCAGAAGCACCATGACGAAAACCATCAAACAGAATTTTTTTCGTGTCGCCATAGCATTTCCTCCCGGTACTGCCCGATCGAATGCGTCTATTTTTTATCCGCTTCGTCCAACGTGGCGGTGGCGCTTTCGACCGTTTCCTCAGAGACTGGCTTGTTCTCCCGCGCCGGCTCATACACGGCGTCAAAGCTCAACGGCGGTTGATCCTCATCGGCCAGATCGCTTGAGACGGTGTACTCGGCGGCGTCCCGCTCGTTTTTACGTTGTGAAATTTCGGCGTCGATTTCTTCGATCTGCTGGTAGAGCAGATCGATGTCACGGCAGTAGTCAAGCGTCTCGTCGGGAAGTGTCTCGCCCGCCTTGGCCTTGCTGTAGCAGTAGCGTCCGATGGCGGCATAGACCCCCTCGATCTGCTTTTCCAGCCCCGCGCGGTCGATGCCGAGTTTGGTGATCTGTACCTGCTCCCCCGCTTTTTTGGCGGTGGTTGAAGCGATATTTCCAAGCATTTTGCCGATTTTTTCAAAAGCCATATAGCATCCTCCTGTCAGATCCGGCCTTTACGGCCTGCTGTTGGTTTGAATGTAGGTATCATACCACAAACGATTTTGAAAGGAAAGAGAAAAGAGCCGCAAGACCGTTGAAACCCGCGAAAATTGCATCCCGCGCTTCTCAACGGCCCTTGCTGCCGGGCTGTGCCGGTTTATGGCTCATGTGACGCCAATGCGCTTCATAAAGCTTTCGGTTGAAGCGCCGCTCGCACGGTTAAACCGTCCGAGTGAAAAAAGCACCTCGGGATCGCCCGCGATGCGGTTGACCTTTTCGGTACAGGTCAGCAGCACGGTAAAGCCCATCTCCCGCAGGATGGGCACCGATTCGGGACTGATGTGGCCGAACGGATAGACATAGGTGGTCGGCAGAATGCCGCAGTATTCCTCAAGCAGCGACTGGGTTTTGCCGGTATCCTCAACCAGAGCCTGATAGTAGTCCGCCGCGCTTTCTCCGGGGCGGCGTTTGGTGCCCTTGCGCGGGGATTGCTTGTGCATGTCGTAGGAATGGTTGGCGATTTCAATTCGCCCCGATTCGTCCAGCAGCGAGATGTCCTGCCAGGTCAGGTGGGCATAGGCAGGGTTGGGATCGGGACGTTCGGTAAACTTCTCGGAATAGATGCCCACAATTGCCACCGCCGCTTTCATATCATATTTTTCGAGCAGTGGCAGAATGTAGGTCAGGTTGTTGAGATAGCCATCGTCAAAGGTGATCATGACCGGCTTTTCGGGCAGCGGCTTTCCCTGCTTGACGGCCTCGGCCAGCTCACGGGGAAGAATCGCGGTATAGCCGTGCTCCACCAGATACGCGAGATCGGATTCGATGAGGCTTGGGCTGACAATGTATTTTCCTGCCTTTGCCTGGTCGCGCAGAACGCTGTGGTACATCAGGATCGGCAGAGCCGTCCCGGTGGCTTCGGCGGCGAGCGGATTGGGCAGCCGGGTCGTCGCGCCGATCAGCAGAACAGACAGCAGGGCAACCACCGCGCCGCGCATCCCCAGCGCGATGCAGGCAAAGGGACGGGCGCGCTTCATCCCCCAAGCGCCGTGGTCAGCGCCTGCCCAAAGCCGAGGTCGGCCTTCGAGAAAAGGATAAGAATCTGCTCAAGCAGGTCGGCGGGCAGTGCGGAAAGCTCGTCGATGAGGTTGTCGATCAGCCGCCTGCGCTCACGTTCGCCAAGTCCACGCAGGCGGTCGCCTGCCTGCATCAGCTCGCGTCCCTCGGCGGGCAGGGCGGGCGGCGCGGCCTCGATTCCGTCGATCAGATGCTCTGCCGAGAAGCGTTTCGCGTCGAGGTCACCGGCAATTGTTTCGGGCAGGCGATCGAGCGTCATCAGCCCGATCCGGCGCGGGGAAGCGATCTCCTGCGGCCAGATCAGGGTCGGGTCGTAGGGGTCGAACGGCAGCTCCTGCTCGGGGTCGAGCAGCTGCACCGCCAGCTCGTATTGCGGGAATTCCCCGCGGGTGATGGCGGTGACGAAGTCGCGGGCGACCGCATCGGGGTCGTAGCCGCAAAGCTCCTCCGACTCAAACCGCGTGAGCGTTTGGGGGCGTTGGCGGGAGAGCCAGCAGCAGCGCGCGAGCTTGCGCTTGCCGTGCGCGCCGACCCAGACCGAGGGGGAGCAATAGCCGTCGATTGCCCGGTAGCTCCCGATGGTGCCAAGGTCGGAGTAAAGCCAAACCGCCGCGTGTAGCGCCACGGGATTTTCCGCGACATATTCCCAGAAGCGCGAGCGGCTGCGCAGTCCGGTGGCGGGGTCAGGCCGGGTGGTCGAGCAGCAGGCCAGAACCGCCTGCTGCTCACAGCCGACCGTTACCGGAAGATGTTGCCCCAGCAGATCGTATTCCCCGTCTTTACAGAAAAATTTGACCGAAAAGCTTCTGCGGCATCGGCAGGCATCGGCGCCCCCGCTTGGCAGATCGGCGGCAAAGCGGGCGAGCACCTTGACCGCCTCCCCCGGCTTTTGCAGAAAAGCGGCGTGGGTCAGGTGATCCATCCGTTCGTAGGGCTGAAAGGTTCCGTAAGCGCCGATCCCCTTTTCATATTCGGTGTGCCCGCAGCAGAGGCATTCCGACGGGGAGCAGGCGGGCTTTTTCTCCGGGGGACGGTCGCAGGCTTGGATTGGAGGAACGGGGGTTGGCAGCAAAAGCGGAGCGGGGCTCTCCTCGGGCAGGGTAGGCAGGCTGGGGGTTGGCAGCAAAAGCGGAGTCGGGCTTTCCTCGGGCGGCGCGGGGGAAGCTTCTTCCGACAGCTCGGGCAGCTCCTGACAGGCATCGTCCAGCCCGCAGGGGCAGGTGGGCAGCGGGGCGGTTTCGTCCGGGAGCAGGGTTCGGTGGCGGCTTGGCGCGTTTTGAATTTGCTCCTCGATATCAGTGGCGCACCCAACGCACCTCGGCGAAATCACCTGCGCTTCTGAAACAGTGGCAAGATTCTTGGCCAGCGCGGCACGTCTTTCTTCTATGTCCACATGGAAGCTTTCGGCGATTGGCTGTTCGGCTGCCGTTTCTTCCGCTTTCGCTTCCGCAACAATGGCTCGGCCTACCCCGGGCAGGGAATTTGCCGCGGCAATGATTCCCGCGGTAAAATCCGCCGCAATCGAGGCGGCAAAGCCCACAATTTGGGCGGGGGAGGGCTCGGAAGGAAGTCCCGGCTTGGGCTTGGTGATGGCCATCGGCATGGGATCGGAAATTACCGCGGCAGGATTTTTCGGAAGGATCAACGGCTCTGGTACAAATTCTTCGGGGGGCGCTGCAAGCTTCTCGACCACAACCGGCGGTGCGGGAGCCGGGGGAGGCGGACTCTTTTTCATTTCGCTTCCCTCCCGCATTTGGGCAAGGGTCGGCCTGCCCGGCGGGGTCGCTCGCTGATAGCTGAGCAGCTCTGCCCGGTACCGTTCCATCAACTGCTCCATTGTTGCATGGTCAAAGGCATTTGGATTATTTGATCGCTGCAACCTGATCACTCCTTTGTCTTGGATTCACATGGCTTCATTCACATAGAGTATATGCAGGAGGGGCGGGAATAAATGTCGCAAAAAGGTCTTGACAGATACTACGCTGTGTAGTAGACTGATTACTACAAGACGTAGTAAATGGAGGATCACAATGGATCGTCTATCCGAAGCGGAGGAGCTGGTGATGCGGGAGGTCTGGCGCTTGGGTCGCCCGGTGGCAACCGGGGAGATGACCGCGCTTTTGTCCGGGGACAAGGGCTGGAAGCTTCAGACCGTTTCCACATTTTTGACCCGGCTGGTTGGGAAGGGACTGCTTGTCCGGGAGAAGCGGGAGGGTCAGAATTTTTATACTCCGGCCATCGACGAGGCGGGCTACCGCGCCGATCAGACCCGGCAGTTTCTCACCGAAATGCACGGCGGCAGTGTGAAGAATCTACTCGCCGTGCTTTATGACAACAGCGACATCAGCGGCGAGGAGCTTGCCGCGCTGCGCCGCTGGCTTGAGGGGAGGGCACGTGGATGAATCAGGTTTTTGTAAGCCGTTTGCTTTCGATGAGCGTTGCGGGAGGAATCAGTACCGTGCTGCTGCTCGGGGGCTGCGCCTCGGCGCTGCTCGCCCCCAACGAAGGCGCGTCGATTGCCGTCATCGGCGGCGCGGACGGGTCGACTGCGGTGTATGTCTCGGATGGAGGCTCGGACGATCTGATGGGGGAGATGTTCGCAAGAATTTCGTTCGATGAGCCAAACGGAGCAATCCGGATGGTAATCCCCGAGGGGCTGCCGGATGGATGGGTCTGGAGCATCACCGTTGCGCAGCGTCCTCTGGATTTAAGCCAAAGCAACGGCGCTTCGGCCGGCTCGGCGTTTTCCTTCTCCGCTCCCGGCGCAGCCGGCATTGACGTGGAGCTCCGGCAGCTTGCCTGCTGCCGGGTGGAGGCAGAGCTGATTGATTCGGATGCCTGCAATAAAAATGCAAATTACCTTTACAGACCCGGAATTTCACATTTGTGAAGCGCCGGGTCTGTTCCTGCTTGAGGATTGCTGAAAAAAAGGGTATACTGAAAGAAAAAAGAGAAGCGCCGCAAAGGAGACTGCAATGCAACAGAACTGGACCGAGCTGACCTG
>CAZVAV010000043.1:0-9913 GCA_964625135.1 uncultured Oscillospiraceae bacterium
ACATCAGCCTTGAAATAATAATGTGATAAAATTACATTATGTAAAGGTACACCTTTTCCGGAAAAGCCGGTTGCACTAAATTGTGTTAAAACAAAATGGAGATTGAGGAGAAAAGTATGTTTAAGAATTTGAAAATCAAGTATCGTTTAGGGTTGAGCTATGCTGTTGTAGTTGGACTGGCTGTAATCATTGCTGTTTTAGCCCTCGCCGGATTGAAAAATGCAAATATAGAGTTAAATGATTTTATTGATCATCCATTTACCGCGGATACCGCCGTTAAAATGTGCAGAATTGAAACGAATGTTGCTGCCCGAACGATCAGGGAGATGCAGATTGACAATAACCCCGTCAATTATGCTGCCTATAAAGCAAAGGTTGAAGAAAATATTGCTGCCATTAAAAAAAATGTTGCGTTGTTCAAAAGCAGCTACAATAGAAATGACGGATTAACGGAAAAATATGAAGCAGCGCTAGACAGGTGGGTTACGATTGGGTACCAAATCATTGGTGAGATTGAAAAGGGCAATGATGAAAAGGCTGGCAATATGCTGATTAACCAATGTACTCCTGCGCTGCAGGAGCTTGTGAGCATCGCGAAGGAAATTGACGCAAACACCATGGCAATGCAAAAAGAAGCTCTTTCAAAAAGCGCACGGGATACCAATATGACAAGCATGATTGTTCTTGTATTGCTTGTAGGAGCTTTTCTATTCAGTATCGTCGTCGCATTCGCGGTCACAAAAAGTATTGTAGCTCCTGTGAGTCAGGTAGAATATGCAGCGGCGCAGCTCTCCAACGGGATTCTGAATACTGAAATCCAGTATGAGTCCCATGATGAGCTCGGTGATATGGCACAGAGCATGCGCGCGAGTATGAAGACATTGTCCCTTTATATCCACGATATCGATCGGTGTCTGAATACAATGGCACACGGTGATTTTAATATCGCTGCAAGTACCCCGTTTATCGGAGAGTTTCAAAATATCGAAAAGTCATTTATGGATTTTAGTATGAAGATGTCTGATACACTTGGGCAAATCAATACTGCCTCGGATCAAGTGTCGAGTGGTTCGGAGCAGGTTTCAATGGGTGCGCAGGCTCTTTCTCAAGGTGCAACAGAGCAGGCGTCGTCTGTTGAGGAATTATCCGCAACGATTGTGGAAATATCAGCACAAATCAATCTAAATGCACAGAATGCACAAGAGGCAAATACATTGGCAGATCGATGCGGAGCGGGTATTGTGGATAGCAATGCCAAAATGGAACAGATGATTCATGCAATGTCCGATATTTCGGCTAAGTCACACGAAATAGGGAAAATCATTAAAACAATTGACGATATCGCTTTCCAGACCAATATCTTAGCCCTGAATGCCGCAGTCGAAGCCGCTCGTGCTGGTGCCGCGGGCAAGGGATTCGCGGTTGTTGCAGATGAGGTGCGTAATCTTGCGCAAAAGTCCGCAGAGGCTGCAAAAAACACAACGGCACTGATTGAGGGAACTGTTACAGCCGTAAATAATGGCACACAAATCGCGGATGAAACCGCAAAATCTCTGTTAAGTATCGTTGATGACGCCAGTAGGGTGACTTCTATGATGCTGGATATTGCGAAAGAGAGTAAGGAACAGGCTGTCGGTGCAGACCAAATTTCGCAGGGCGTTGAACAGATTTCCAGCGTGGTGCAGAACAACTCGGCTACAGCCGAGGAAAGTGCCGCGGCCAGCGAAGAGCTTAGCGGGCAGGCGCAGCTTCTCAAGAATTTGGTGAGCAAATTCAAGCTGAGAGCTGACAATCGCTTTGGCGCGCAGGATGTTGTAGAGGAAAGCTCGGCAGAAGGCGCAATGTGCGGCAGCAAGTACTAATTGCGGTACCACGCAGGGCTGCCGGAGATTACGATCGGATTTGACATCACAAAAGGGCGGGGGCATCACCGAGATTATGCCCCCGCCCGAATATAAAATGCTGTTTAAGAAGCATGCTCCGCCTTAGCGAATCCAGTTGGGCATCACACGCTGGCGCAGCAGCCTGCGGCGATTAAATTCGAGCAGCTGCTCACCCGCATGGGCGAGACCGTAAATCCCCAGAAATTCTGCCGTGGCACAAAGCTTATCCGCCAGATTGACCACCGCTGACTCGCGATGCCGCGGAATATGCCGCAATGTCACCGGCCACATATGCTTGAGGATGATATCCCTCTCAAGATCAGAAAGGCCGAACTGTTCGGCGTTTTCGAGCGCCATTTGCGGATGGATCAGCAGACGCTGCCACAGATTGACGCTTGTCTTTTTCCAATCGCAGAGATAGAGGTCGTGCAGCAATCCGGCCCGGGCGGCTGCGACGGCGTCGAGCCCCCAGCGGCGGCAGAGGAGAAAGCTCAGGTAGGAGACAAAGATACAGTGGTCGAGACAGCTCACCCCGCCCGCGTGCTGTGGAATATCATCCATCGCCTGTACTGCCGACGCCTCGATGAGGTCTGAGATACAGGCGTAAAATTCATCTCTGATTTCAAGATTCCACACAGGACTCACCCCTTTCTTCGATGCTTCTTATTATACTCGATCTTTTGATAAAATGGCAGGGTATAAAGAAAGGTTTTATAAATTCTTTTCGTTGCCTTTATGAACCGGGTTGCCGCAAACGCATTTTTGTGGTATGATAGGCAACGCGAGTAGACAAGACAGCGGCGTGCGGCCCTTTGGCCGTATGAGGAAAGTCCGGGCTCCACAGGGCGGGATAGCTGCTAACGGCAGCCGAGGGCGACCTTAGGGAAAGTGCAACAGAGAAATACCGCCTGCTTTTTAGCAGGTAAGGGTGGAAAGGCGAGGTAAGAGCTCACCGGCGTTTCGGAGACGAAGCGGCCCTGCAAACCCTATCCGGAGCAACACCGTCAGGAGGCGATACGGCGGCCCGCCGTGCCCCCGAAAGCGTGGCTAGAGCTGTTGGGGCGACCCACAGTCGAGATAGATCGTTGTCAAATACAGAACCCGGCTTACCTGTCTGGTCGCAACAAAGCAAGGCACTGCGAAAAAATTCGCGGGCCTTTTTTGTTTGTCTGCCTTTTTCTGGAATATGATGTGGAATACCCGATCATACTACCCGCATAACAATATTTAGGAGGGTGGTGCTCGCATGCTGTTGCGCAAAGAGACAGCGCCGATCGTCGACGAAGGCGCCCAGATGCGAAAGGAATGGATGGCTGAGCTAAAAGCAATTCATGCCAAGCTTGAGCAAAATGAACGGTATTTCAATATGATCTGCGATTTTGATATGACCGAGGCCAATATTCACGAGCGCAACGCGCTTCAAATGCGGTATCGGTACTATCTCAACAAAATCCGGGAATATGATCGGGCCCATCGGCCGCCCCAGCCCGAGAGAGCGATGATGGTCATCTGACAGCAAAGGAGGACGCGACATGGAGCCCTATCTTTGGATTATACTGGGCGCGGCGGCGCTGGTGATTGTGCGCTCGCTGCGAAAGGTCGGCGCGCTGCACACGCTGATTCCCTCGGGGCTCAGCGGCGTGGTGGGGCTTTTGGCCGCCCATTTCGCGCCCATCGGTTCGGCGGCGATGCTTGGCATCAACGGCTTTACCGTTTGTGTCGCCCTGCTGCTTGGAATGCCGGGCGTCATCGGGATGCTGCTGCTGCGGGTCGTCTGTCTGATCTGAGCGATGAAAAAACAGGCTGATTTTCCGGCGTTGGAAAATCAGCCTGTTTTTATGCCTTTTACCTTGCTCTCAACTCGGCCAGCCCATCCTTCACCTTCTGTTCGGTCAGCGCGGGCAGCGCCTTCCAGTCCTCCTTGGTGTAGCCGGAGGTATCGATCGGTGGAAGAATCCGAATGGTAACCGACGCGGGTCTAATCCAAAGGCTATGCTTGCCCATCAGGCGGTCGCTGCCGTCGAGCACAAACGGAACGACCGGCGCCCGGTTCTTCTGGGCGATCTTGAAGGCGCCCGCCTTAAATTCCCCGACCTCCCCGGTTTCGGTGCGGGTTCCCTCTGGAAAGACCACCATCGAATAGCCCGCAGCCACCCGATCGGAGGCCTCTGAAAGCGCCGCCACCGACGCGCGGATATTTTCCCGGTCGAGGAAAACACAGCCAAGCTCGCGCATCCACTGGCGGATGAACGGAATTTTGTCGATCTCCTTTTTGGCAACCAGGCCCTTTGGATCGCCGAGATAGCCCAGCGAAAGCGGAATGTCGAAGTAGCTTTGATGGTTTGAGACAAAAACAGCGGTGCCCTCGGGGAGATGGTCGAGCCCCTCGACGCGCACCTTTGCCCCGGCGGCGGCGAGGAGACGCCGCGACCAGTTGTGTACCACCTGTCCGGTGAGAACATCATGCTCTTCGATTTTCCCCTTGCTGCGCAGTGCGCGAACCCGCCGAAGACAGGGATGAATCACCAGAAGGTAAAGCCAAAAATAAAGAAACCACAAAATTGTCCGCATTAAAACGCTTCCTTTCAGGCCGCCGTACGGCGGGGATATGGATCAGTGGGTCGAACGATGGAGCTGCCGGTACTCGGTCTTGGGATTGATGATCTTTTGGGCGCTGTAGAGGCTGCGGTAGCCCGAAAGCATATAGCTGACCGCCACGGCGAGCAGAAACAGCTCGGGACAGGAGAAGTCAAACAGCTCAAAGGCCAGCAGCAGCGAGACGATGGGGCAGTTGGTGACCCCGCAGAAGACCGCGATCATCGAGAGGGCGGCGGCCAGAGAGGGCGATAACCCGATCTGCCCCCCCACGACACAGCCGAAGGTTGCGCCGACAAAGAGGGTCGGTACAATTTCCCCGCCCTTATAGCCCACGCCAAGGGTCACGGCGGTAAAGAGCAGCTTCCAGAGAAAGGCAAGGGGGGCGGCTTGGCCTTCGACCGCCAGCTCGATCATATGCATTCCCGCGCCGAGATAGTCGTTGGTGCCGAGCAGCACGGTTGCGAAGCAGATCAGCGCACCGCCGATGATGATTCGCAGATATTGATTGGGGAAGATGCTCTGGAACAGCTTGCCTGATTTGTGCAAAACAGTACACATCAGGATACTGACCACCGCGCAGAGCGCGGCAAGCAGGATGACGCGAAGCGCAAGCAAAGGGGTCGCGTCAAAATCGGTCAGGAAAAAGCGCTCGGGGGAAAGGCCGAACCAAAGAGCCACCCAGTAGGCGACCAGCGACGAAATCGCACAGGGCACCAACGCGGTGTAGTAGATCATTCCGATGCTCGCAAGACCCAGCGGAAAGATCGTGGCGGCGAGCGGGGTGCCAAAGAGGGCGGAGAACCCGGCGCTCATGCCGCACATGACCATGATGTTTCGGTTTTCCTCTTCAATCCGCAGCGTATCGCCGAGGAGCTGCCCCAGACTGCCGCCCAGCTGGAGCGCCGCGCCCTCCCGTCCGGCCGAGCCGCCGCAGAGGTGGGTCAGCACCGTCGAGGCAAAGATAAGCGGCGCCATCTTCGCGGGGAGCTTTTCTTCCGAGCGCGCGGCCTCGATGACCAGATTGGTGCCGCGTGGATTGGCCTTGCCGGAAATCCGATAGAGAAATACGATGATGACACCGGCCAGCGGAAGCAGCCAGAGAATCCACTCGTGCTGGTGACGGTAATCGTTGACAAAAAGCAGCAAATTCCCGAAGAGGGTGGCAATCCCGCCGACCACCAGTCCGACGAGGGTTGCGAGAAGACTCCACTTGGTGAAGGTGGCGGTATAATAGGCGGCTCTGCGCGCCCCGGTCGCTTCGGTTCCGAAATACATGAAAAGGCTCCTTTGGCTGTGGAAAATATTTGAATTCTAATACTATATTTTATCTTATTTGTGGGGAGCCTGTCAATCAAAAGGAGACATCGTTTTTCGCCTGATGCGCCGGTTGCGGCGGGATGTTGAAGATTTTCCCCTTCTGTGGTATGATAGGATTAAATAAATTTACCGTGCACCGGGCTGATTGGCTCGGGCACACGATGGCTGGAGGGGAAAACGTCTTGCCAATCCTGCGCTTTGTTGTGCCGCCCGAATGGAATCAAAAAAGCCTTTCGGCTTTTTTGCGCGGGGCGCATGGACTGTCTGGAACGACGCTTCGCGCCGCACGGCGCGCCGGGGAAGGTCTGACGATGGACGGAGCTTTGATCCGCACCGTCGATCCGGTGCGCGCGGGGTCGGTTGTCCTCGTGGCTCTGCCCGATGAAGAGAGAAGCTACCGACCTTATACGGGAGGTCTCGCGGCGACGCTGCTCTATGAGGACGACGACCTTTTGATTCTGGACAAGCCCGCCGGTATGGCCTGCCATCCGTCGAAGGGGCACCCTGACGATACGCTGGCCAACTACTGCGCCGGGCTGCCCGGTATGGCGGGGCGAGCCTTTCGACCCATCGGACGGCTTGACCGCGATACCTCGGGGACGGTGCTCTGCGCCAAGCATGCACACAGCGCCTATTGGCTGGGCTTTTCTGCCCACCGGCCGCAAAAAATTTATCTCGCCTTGCTCTGCGGTGTCCCGTCCGAGCAGGAATTTACCGTTGACGCCCCCCTCTCCCGCGATGGAGACGAGGAGGCTCACCGGCGCAGCGTGACCCCGGATGGACTTTCCGCCGTAACCCACTGCCGGGTTTTGCTGCAAAGCAAAGACTACAGCCTTGCCGCGCTCCGACTGGAAACGGGGCGCACCCATCAGATTCGGGCGCATATGGCGTATCTCGGCTGCCCGCTGGCGGGGGATGTCCTCTACGGCGGGGACACGGCTTTGATCGGGCGGCAGGCATTGCACTGCTGGCGAAGTGCGGTGCAAAGCCCGGAAAACAGAAGGATTGCGGCCTTTGCACCGCTGCCCGTGGATTTTGCAGGCGCGGCGCGGACGGCCTTTGGCATCGAGGCCTTCGATGCGATGCCGGCAGTGTTAGAGAAAGGAATGGTATCATGGTAATTATTTTATTGGGCGACGTTGTCGGCCAGAGCGGTTGTGAGGCGGTTCGCATGCTGCTGCCCGGTCTCAAACGCGAGTATCACGCTGACGCGGTGATTGTGAATGGGGAGAATTCGGCGCAGGGAAACGGTATTTTGCCCTCCTCGGCAAAGCATCTGTTTGATTCGGGGGCCGATGTGATTACCACCGGCAACCATGTTTTTCGCCGCCGGGAAATTTATGAGCTGCTCGAGGCGGGGGAGGGGATTATCCGCCCGGCCAACTTTTCTTCCGAAACGCCGGGCAAGGGGGTCTATCAGCTCGACCTTCTGCGCTCCCGGATCGCGGTGGTCAATCTGATGGGCACCGCCGGAATGGAGCCGCTGGCCAATCCCTTCGATACGATCGATCGAATTCTCGGCACGTTGGATACTCCCTTTGTGCTGCTTGATTTTCACGCCGAAACCACCTCGGAGAAGCAGGCGATGGGCTTCTACCTCGACGGCAGGGTGAGCGCCGTTGTCGGCACCCACACCCATGTCCAGACCGCAGACGAGCAGATTCTTCCCAACGGCACCGCCTATCTCACCGATCTCGGCATGTGCGGCCCGGTACGGTCGGTGCTCGGCGTTCGGCCGGAGCAGGTCATCGCGCGCTTTCGGACCGCGATGCCCACCCGGTTTGAGAACCCCGTCGGCGGGGCACAGTATGTATGCGGCGTGGCGGTCACCCTCGATGACGGTACCGGAAGAGCGACAGGCATCGAACGGATCAACCGGATCGTCGAGCTCCGCTAAAAAGGGGAAATCGGATCATCCTGTGACAGTTCTGTTTCGATTTCTGTACGGGTATGAAAATATCGCATGTTTCTGTTGCAACAGCACCCGCTTTTCTTTATAATAACAAATAGTTCAGTTTGGCGATTCGGCGGGCCTTCGCCGCGGCCGAACGTTTTGCAAAGGAGGAATCGGCATGATCCGAATTGAGAACCGCTTGGGAACGGTCAGCATCTCCACCAATTTTTTTGCCCAGCTGGTCAGCCATGCGGCGGCAAGCTGCTTTGGGGTGGCCGGAATGGTCGTCTCGGGCGCTTCGCAGGGTCTGCGCAATATCGCGGGTGGATCGCTCCCGGATAAAGGGGTGCTGGTGCGCGCGAAAAACGGACGGCTTGAGATTGAGCTGCACATTAAGGTGGCCTACGGGATCAACATCGCGACGGTGGTACGCAGCCTTGTTTCTGAGGTGCGCTATGCAGTGGAATCGGTCACCGGTCTGCGGGTCGACTGCGTCAACGTTTTTGTTGACGCTATGAAATGCGAAGAATAAGAGGCAGTGGGTCACAGCCGATCGCGCTTTGCGCTCTTGGGTGGCCTGTGCATGGATGCCGTTGTCCAAATCCGAGATTTGAACGGCACCGAAGCAGAAATTAGGAGAGTGAATCGTTTGAGCTTGATGAAGGGGAAAACGCTCCGGGATGCGATTATCTCGGGGGCGAACCATATTGCCAATAACCGCCAGCAGGTGGACGCGCTCAATGTCTTTCCGGTGCCGGACGGCGATACCGGAACCAATATGTCAATGACCATTTCAGCCGCCAAACGGGAGCTGGAACGGCTTGACGATGACGCCACCGTGGAGGAGGTCTCGAAGACCGCCGCCTCGGCGCTGCTGCGAGGCGCCCGGGGAAACTCAGGGGTGATCCTTTCGCTCTTGTTCCGCGGATTTTCCAAAGGGCTCGCGGGCAAAAAGACCGCTGCTCCCACCGATATCGCCAACGCTCTTTCGCTTGGGGTGGAGGCTGCCTATAAGGCGGTCATGAAGCCGACCGAGGGCACCATCCTCACCGTTTCCCGT
This sequence comes from uncultured Oscillospiraceae bacterium, assembly GCA_964625135.1. Taxonomy (GTDB): domain Bacteria; phylum Bacillota; class Clostridia; order Oscillospirales; family Ruminococcaceae; genus Yanshouia. The sequence goes on from CAZVAV010000043.1 coordinate 8,753, forward strand.
GCTGCCGCCGAGCGGGCGAAGGACGCTGCCGGAGAAGCGGGCGAGGACGTGGCCAAGCTTTGGGGCGAGCTGACCGAGGCGGCTTCTCAAATGCTGGAAAAAACCCCCGAGATGCTCCCGGTTCTCAAAAAGGCCGGGGTGGTCGATGCGGGCGGCAAGGGCTTGCTGGTCGTCTTTGAGGGAATGGCGTCGGTGATTAAAAACGATGTGATCATTCCGATTGCGGGCGCGGTTTCGGCCCCGTCACAGCAGCAGGGGGTGACCACGGCTACCTTCTTTGAGGATGACGACGGCTTTTCGGGTGAAATTACCTTTACCTATTGCACCGAATTTATTGTTCTTCGCGGTGAAAACGAGAAGAGCCCGCTCGCGCTGCGCGCGTTCCTGGAGACGATCGGGGACTGCGTGGTGGTGGTTGACGATGAGGAGATTATCAAGGTGCACCTCCACACCGACCATCCCGGCAAGGCGATGGAGGAGGCTTTGACCTACGGGATGCTCACCAAGCTCAAGGTGGACAATATGCGGCTTCAGTACGAGGATAAGGTTTCCAATGCCCAAAAGGCGGCTCAGGCCGAGGCCGAAAAGGGGAATCTACCCTACGCGAAGCCCGATCCCGACCGCCCGTTCGGCTTTGTCGCCATTGCTGCCGGAGATGGGATGCGCCAGCTTTTTCTCGATCTCAGCGTGGATCAGGTTGTCTCGGGCGGGCAGACGATGAATCCCTCGACCGACGATATCCTCTCCGCGGTGCAGTCGGTGGGCGCACAGACTGTTTTTGTGCTGCCGAACAATAAAAATATCATCATGGCCGCCGAGCAGACGGTCAGCCTTGCCGACCGGCAGGTGATCGTGCTCCAGACCAAGACGATTCCGCAGGGGCTTTCGGCCATGCTCGCCTTTGATGCGGAGCAGGATGCCGATCAAAATTTCCTTGCGATGTCCCGCGCCGCCGCGCGTGTCGTCACCGGGCAGATTACCTTTGCCGCTCGGGACAGCGACTTTGACGGGCATAAGATCAAAGAGGGAGAAATTCTTGCCCTTCAGGAGGGCAAGGTGGCTTTCGTTGAGAAGGATCTCATCAAAGCGGCCAACAAGCTGGCTCGAACGATCATCAACCGGGACAGCACCTTTGTCACCATCCTCTACGGCGAGGGTGCG
>CAZVAV010000044.1:0-9802 GCA_964625135.1 uncultured Oscillospiraceae bacterium
GTCCGCGCTCTTTTGTGATCAAAACTTAAAAATATGTAAATTCGCTTGGGAATTGCCCTCGGCGCCCCGCCCTTTGGTTGACCTTTGCAGTAAATTGCTGTAAAATAACATGATAGATTTGGTCGATTATCCACCGCTTCCCGCTCTGATTCGGGGCGGCGCGGCAGATTTTAGAAAAGGCGGAACTACCTATGATTTTAATCTCTCCCTCGATTCTTTCGAGCGATTTTGCAAATCTCTCGCGCGAGGTCGACGCCATCGCGGCCGACGGCGCCGACCTTGTTCACGTTGACGTGATGGACGGGCATTTTGTTCCGAATATCACCATCGGCGTCCCGGTTGTGCAGTCCCTTTCCAAGGTGAGCCGACTGCCGCTTGACGTTCATCTGATGATCAGCGACCCGCTCTTCTATGTCCCGGCCTTTCTCAAGGCGGGCAGCCAGATGATCACCTTTCATATCGAGAGCGACAGCGACGTGCGCAAAACCATTGACGCGATCAAGGCGGGTGGCTGTAAGGCCGGGGTGGCGCTCAAGCCGAAGACCCCCGCCGAGGCGGTCTTCCCCTATCTCGATTCGCTGGATATGGTGCTGGTGATGACCGTTGAGCCGGGCTTTGGCGGTCAAAGCTTTATGGCGGACATGTGCCCCAAGATTGAGGCGATCCGCGGCGAATGCGACCGCCGGGGGCTCATGCTCGACCTTCAGGTTGACGGCGGCATCGACCCCAAGACCGCGCCGCTCGTCGCCAAGGCGGGGGCCAACGTCCTCGTCGCCGGGTCTGCGGTCTTCAAATTCCAGCACTATGCCGAGCCGATTGCGGCGATCCGCCGGGCGGCCGAGGCAGCCGTGGGCTGACCTTTAGGAGAACTGCTCCCTTCCAAAATAGTAAAAAAGCGTATCGGTGGCCTGCTCCAGCAGGATCGGCAGGCCGTGCTCCGCGATCAGGGCGGCATCAAAGCGACCCGGCGCGTACCGACATGCGTATTCCGAAAGCAATCGGGCGGCGGGGGAGCCCTCACCGTCCATCGGGTGGATGATGAGCCACCAGAGATCCCGGCAGCGATAGAGGGCGCTTCCCCGCAGCCGATGCCCATACAGCGGGGCAAGGCGAACCGCCGCCTCAATCAGTGCCTCGGCGTCACAAAAGCAGAAGCTTTCGGCGTCCTCCTCCTCGTCCTCACGGGGGGGATCGGCGCAAAAATAAACGGTGGCACCCCCCTGCTCGTCGGGATAGATCTCGATGAGCAGCCGTTGCGAGACCGGGAAAAACCCCAGCCTCGTCTGTGCCTCGGCAAGCACCCCGAGCAGGCAGCGCTTGAGCTGCCGCAGCGCCGTGGGGTCGGTGGAATCCCATTCGATTTGCAGTCGCCGCGCATCCTGCGCCGTCAGCGTTGCCTTGAGCCTGTCATCCGACAGTATGCGAAAAACCATCCCAACACCGCCTTGAGCGTATTTGTTCAGCAAAGGAGGTCGGTTCATGAGAAGCCATCCCAACCAAGGGATTTTATTAGAGCAAAACAAGGAGCCGGGGCTTTCAAAGGAGATCCGCTCCCTTTGGGCTTTGCCAATCGAGCGCAGCGAGCTCCCGGGTCCGATTCCCTCGACCCCTGAGCTGCTTGCTCCGTATGAGATCATCAGCATTGCCAAGGAGGCGAATATCGTCGATGAGACCGACGGTCGCCGTCTTTGGAAAAAGCTCGCGCAGGCCGCGCGGGAGAGCGTCGCGGGGGTTGTTGCCGACGCGCTTGATGATGAGCCGTACATTTCGAGCCAGCTCGCCCCAACCCTGCAATTTCCCGAGCAGCTTCATCACGGCATCCGGCTCGCCCTGCGGGCGATCGGAGCGTCAAAAGCCTCGATTGAAATTTATCGCAATCTGTTTGATCTCGATACCCGCATCCCATCCTCTATTATGGGAACCAAGGTCGAGCGGGTCAGCGGCACCTATCCGGCTGAGAGCTATGCCCGGCGCAGGCTTGCGCGCGGTAATACGCTGGTGGTCGGCGCCTGTGCGCTGATTTTTTTGCAGCGCGCGGTCTATCAGGGGCTGCGGCAGACCTCCACCTTTGTCACGGTGGCGGGGGATTGTGTCGCCAATCCCGGCAACTATGAGGTTCCGCTGGGGGTTTCGGCGGGGGCGCTGCTCGATGCGGTCGGGCTGATCGCCAACCCGAAACGGGTGGTGGCGGGCGGCTCGATGACCGGCTTTTCGCTCACCGACCCTTCGACCGTCTATCTCTCCCAGACCACCCGGGGCTTGCTCGCCTTTGCCGAGGAGTTTCGGGATATGGATTATGCCTGCATCGGCTGCGGCCGCTGCACCGATGCCTGCCCGCAGGGTCTCTCCCCCTATTTCATCTATCAAGTGATGCAGACCCCCCGCAAACGGCATATCGGCCTTGCCGACGCCGATCTTTGTATCGGCTGTGGCTCCTGCAGCTATGTCTGCCCCGCCAAGCTCGACATTGCGCAGGTCGTGGCTCGAGCCGCGGCCTATACCCAACAGCACAAGGCAGGAGGCATAGGATGAAGCTACGTACACAGAATCCCCCCCATATTCGCTCGCGCGAGAGCAACCAGACAATGATGGTTGATGTGATCATCGCCATGCTGCCGCTGTACGCGATGACGGTCTACTACTACGGTACGCGAACGCTGCTGCTCGGCGGCTTTGGGATGCTGGTCGCCGCGCTCGCCGATCTGTTCTGCCAGCTGATGGCCGGCAAGGTTCCGAATATCCGCGATCTGTCTCCCGTTATCACCGGCCTGCTCATCCCGCTGCTGCTGCCCGCATCCACCCGCCTTTCGGTCATTCTGGTATCGGTGCTCTTCGCCATCGGGGTGGCCAAGCATCCGTTTGGCGGAATGGGGCAGAACATCTTCAATCCCGCCGCCGCGGGGGTGGCCTTTGCGATGATCTGCTGGCCGAAATCGGCCTTTGCCTATCCGGTGCCGTTTGAACGCCTGCCCGTCGCGGCGGCGGTGGACGAGGCGGTGCGGCTGGTCAATTCTCCGGCCTATGCGCTCTCGCTGGGCGGCACCCCCAATATCGACCTGCTTGACATGCTGCTCGGCAATGTACCGGGCCCGATGGGCGGCACTAACATCTTAGTTTTGCTGACCTGTCTGTTATTCCTGATCGTCCGAAAAACGATCAGCTTCTCGATGCCGGCCGCCTTTCTCGGGGGAGCGGGGCTGGTGGCTCTGCTGATGCCCCGGGTCGCGGCCACCGGGCTCGTTTCGGTCGGCTATGAGCTGATGAGCGGTCTTTTGATGATCGGCGCCGTCTTTTTCATCAACGACCCGGTTACCTCGCCGAAGCGGCGGCTGCCGAAATTGGTTTACGGCTTTGCCACCGGCGCTTTGAGCATGGTGTTTCGTCATATCGGCAGATTTGAGGAATCCTTTCTCTTCGCGCTGCTGGTCATGAACGCGGCTGTCTGGATCATCGACGTATGGGGCGAGCATCTGGCTCACGCAATGAGGAGGAAGAACCTTGAACATAAGACCAATCCGCCGGTATCGGAGCCGGTTGAGCAGGACCTCGGGACTGCTCAAAAATAATCCGATCATCGCGCTGGGACTGACCCTGCCGTTCGTGATCGTGCCGACGCTGAGCCTGAAGGGCGGCCTGATGATGAGCGCGTTTCTGGCGGCGGCGACCATTCCGTCGGCCACCCTCGCTCCGCTGCTCGGCAAAAAGCTCGCACCGCTTCTGGCACTGCCCTGCTATGGGGTGATTTCGATGACCTTCGTCCTGCTGCTGCGCTATTTCCTCGCGGGGCAGGCTGCCCTGCTCGACGGCTTGGGGGTTTATCTGCCTATCGCCGCGATGAACGGCATGATGCTCGATCTCGCGCTGCTGCACCCGCGTAAGCGGGTGGGAACCGCGCTGCGCGATTCGGTGATGATGTGTCTCGGCTTTACGTTGGTTGCCTGCTTTGTCGCCGTGCTGCGGGAGTTTTTCGGCAGCGGCTCACTTTGGGGAATCCCGGTCGCGGTTCCGATCCGGGTACGCGGGCTGGCGCTGCCCTTCGCGGGATTTATTCTCATCGGATTTTTAAGCGCACTGTTCCGGCGGCTGGATAACATCATCATTGGACGGATGCTGCATTCCACCGGCCGGCCGTCGGGAGAGGCAGGTGATCCGCAATGACGATGACGACGTTGTTTGGCGCGCTGATTTCGAGCGCCATCATCGAAAACCTGCTCTTCGCCCGGGCGATCGGGGCGGATCACATTATCAACCGCTCCCGCAGCTACCGCTTTATTCTGTACTTCGGCTTTGGCGTGGCCGCCGTCTCCTGCCTTGCCATGATGCCGCTTTGGTGGCTTGGGCAGGCGCTGGGCAAGGCGCCGTGGTGGGCCTATGCGCGCAGCATGTCGGCGCTGCTACTGGTGGCGGCGGCCAGTCTGCTGCTCACCTTTGCCGCCGCGATGAGCGGGCGCTTGCGCCCGATGCGGCTGATCGACCAGGGCGCCTCCTACAGCGCCTCGCTTGCCATCGTTTTGCTTGCGATGGGCGTTCATCTTTCCCTTCTTGAGAGCATCGTCTACTGCTTTGGAGCCTCGGCAGGGCTTGCGGCAGCGATGGTTTTGGTTCATGCGGGGCGCGATCGGCTCGCGCTTTGTCGTCTGCCGCGTTCCTTCTCCGGGCTGCCGATTACGATGGTTTACATCGGAATTCTCAGCCTCGCGATCTATGGCCTGATCGGCCACCAGCTTCCCACCTAAATTTATTTTGTAGGAGGTGCCTCGTTTGGCAAGGAAAAAAAGAACCAGAATCAGGCGCTACGGAAACATCTACGGACGCGGAATGGGTTCGGGCTCTTGGCAGATTATCGTCGCCATGATCGCAGGCCTCCTCCTTTTTGGGGTGATCGGCTGGAGCCTCTATACCCCGATCCATGACTGGATTGCCAGGCTCGGGGAGGAACGTCCGGCATCCAGCAGCGAAGCGCCGGCTCCGCCGGTCGTGACGCCGGAGCAGCCCGCCGCGTCGGTGCCGCCGCAGTCTTCCGAGCCGCCGGTCGCCGTACCCCAGCAGCCCGAGCCCTCTGCCGACAATCGGATGAACGGCATCTACCTGCCGGTCACGGGGGTTTCTGACCCGTCGATTCTGACGGGCTTTCTCGGACGCGCTTCCTCCGCCGGGCTCAACACAGTGGTGGTCGAGGCAAAGGACGCGACCGGCGCGGTGCTTTACCGTTCGGGCAACGAGCTGGCTCTTTCGCTTGGCGCGGCGGATGATCATGCTTATGATGCCGCGGCGGTGGCAAAAACCATCCGAGACGCGGGGCTGACCCCGGCGGCGAGGCTGCATGCCTTTCGCGACAGCCTGACCCCGCTGCAAGCGCGGGAGATGGCGGTGCGCTATTACGACACCGAGTCGCTCTGGTATGACAACGCCCCCGCACAGGGTGGAAAGGCGTGGCTCAATCCCTGCTCCCCCGAGGCCAGAGCATATCTTGTCTCGCTTGCCTCCGAGCTGGTAGGCAAGGGCTTTGACATCATCCTGATCGATTCGGTGCAGTTTCCGTCGGGTCTGGGTCTTGAAAAGGCAGGCTTTGGGGTCGCCTCCCCCGATCGGGCCCGGGTGCTCGAGGATTTTCTTGCCGAGGTGAACAAGGCGGTGGAGGATGCGGGCGGCAGGCTGGTTGTCTGTCTGCCCTCCGAAGCGCTGCCCACCGGAGACGAGGCCGCCGACGCGCTGCTCACCGCGAGCAACCAGCTGATCTACGGCGGAAATCCCGCCGCGCGGATGACCGGCCCCACAATGGTTACCCTATCGAATGACCCGGTCATCTCCAAGCAGCTGCTTGGGCGCGCCCGTGCCGCAGGGCCGCAGGCCGAATGGCTCGGCTTACTGCCCGCCTATCACAACGACGGCTCGCTGATCGACAGCGCCGCGCTGCTTGCCGGAATTGATCCGGCGGGTTATCTGCTCTACAATCCGCTGGGAAACTATCAACTGCAATAACCAATGGGGAGGGCTTATCATGCCAACGCCGCATAACGCCGCCAAACCCGGCGACATCGCCAAAACCGTTTTGATGCCGGGAGATCCGCTTCGGGCAAAGTTTATCGCCGAAACCTACCTGACCGACGTTTCCTGCTACAACACCATTCGCAACATGCTCGGCTTCACCGGGCTATACAAGGGAAAGCGTGTTTCGGTGCAGGGAAGCGGCATGGGAATCCCTTCGATCGGCATCTATTCCCACGAGCTCTATGCGCTTTACGACGTGCAGAGCATCATCCGGATCGGCACGGCGGGAGGTCTTGGGAAAAACGTTTCGCTGCGCGATCTCGTTGCCGGAATGGGCACCTGCACCAATTCCAACTTTGCCGCGCAGTATCGGCTGCCCGGCACCTTTGCCCCCATCGCAAGCTGGCGGCTGCTGCAAAAGGCCGACGAGGCGGCAAAGACCCTCGGCGTACCGCTTCGCGTCGGCAACCTTCTGAGCTCCGACACCTTTTACAGCGACGACCCCGAGCACGAAAAGTGGATCGGGATGGGGGTGCTCGCCGTGGAGATGGAGGCGGCGGGGCTCTATTGCACCGCGGCTCACGCCGGGCGGGAGGCGCTCTGTCTGTGCAGCATCTCGGACATTCCGGGTAGTGGCGAAAGCCTTTCGGCATTGGAGCGGCAGGAGTCGTTTTCCGATATGATGAAGGTCGCCCTTGAGCTGGCCGATTAACCAAACGATCACCGCCCTCGCTGATGCCGGGATTGCCCGTCGTCGGGGGGCGGTTTGCGTATTCCTGATGAAAGGGGATCTATTCATGATCAAAAAACGGATTTTTCTTCTCATTCTCGACAGCTTCGGCATCGGCGGAGCTGGTGACGCCGCCGATTACGGGGACGCGGGGTCGGATACCCTCTCCGCCTGCGCCCGGGCGGGGCTTCGGCTGCCCAATCTGGAGCGGCTGGGGCTTGGCAGCATCGACGGGGTGACCTGCCTGCCGAAGAACCCCGCCCCGATCGGCGCGTATGCCCGGATGCGGGAGGCCTCCCGCGGCAAGGACACAACCATCGGCCATTGGGAGATCGCGGGGCATATCTCTCCCCGACCGCTGCCCACCTATCCCAACGGCTTTCCGCAGGCGCTGCTCGACGAGCTTTCCCGGCAGATCGGGCGCGGCGTCCTCTGCAACAAGCCCTATTCGGGCACCGATGTCATCCGGGACTATGGGGCGCAGCATCTTGCCACCGGCTCGGTCATCGTCTACACCTCGGCTGACAGCGTCCTTCAGATCGCCGCCCATGAGGAGGTGGTGCCGCTAGACGAGCTTTACGCCATCTGCCGCACCGCCCGCAAGCTCTTGACCGGCGAACACGCGGTGGGACGGGTGATCGCCCGACCGTTTGTGGGCGACGCCGCGCGGGGCTTTACCCGCACCGCCAACCGGCACGACTTTTCGCTCGAGCCGCCCGCCGACACGCTGCTTGATCAGGTCAAGGCGGCGGGACTGGAGGTCATCGCGGTGGGCAAGATCACCGATATCTTTGCCGGGCGCGGGGTGACCGAAACGATTCTTACCCACGGCAATCCCGAGGGACTTCAAAAAACCGACATGCTGCTCAAACGGGATTTTCACGGCCTTTGCTTTATCAATCTGGTGGACTTCGACATGCTTTACGGCCACCGCAACGACCCGAAGGGCTATGCGGCCGCGCTCGAGGAGGTTGACCGCTGGCTGCCCGGCGCGCTTCGAGCGCTCGGAGAGGACGATCTTCTGATGATCACCGCCGATCACGGCTGCGATCCCTCCACCCCGAGCACCGATCATTCGCGCGAGAATGTCCCGCTGCTGGTTTACGGCGCGGGGATCAAGGGGAAAAACCTCGGGGCGCGAGATACCTTTGCCGACATCGCCGCGACCATCCTAGAGGGGCTGGGGGTCGCCGGGAGTACCGACGGAACAAGCTTCTGGAAGGAGCTGGCCGAATGAGTGGTGGTGTGATCGACGACCGCATGCTGATCGAGCGGGCGTGCGAGGCGAGGAAAAACGCCTATATCCCTTATTCCCATTATGCGGTGGGGGCGGCGGTGCTCACCAAGGAAGGCCGGATTTTTACCGGCTGCAATGTTGAGAACGCCTCCTATCCGGCGGGCTGCTGTGCCGAGCGCGTTGCCGTTTTTCAGGCGGTCGGCGCGGGGGAGCGCGAGCTGGTTGCCCTTGCCCTCGTCGCCGCGCCCGAGGGAGAAGCGCCACCGTTTGCCCATTACGCCGCCCCCTGTGGCATCTGCTTGCAGGTGCTCTCGGAATTTGCCGCGCCCGGCATGCGGCTTCTGCTCGCCAAAGGCCCCGAGGACTACCGGGTCTGCTCGATGGCCGACCTGCTGCCGTGTCAGTTTTCTGCCACCGACCTGAAAGGATGAGGTGTTTTTATGCGGATGTTCGATGTGATTCACCATAAGCGCCTAGGCGGGGAGCTGACCCGCGACGAGCTGGAATTCTTTGTCCGGGGGGTGACCGACGGCAGCATCCCCGATTATCAGACCAGCGCGCTGCTGATGGCGGTCTGCCTTAACTCGATGACCGACCGCGAAACCGCCGTACTCACCGAGCTGATGGCGCATTCGGGGGATATGGTTGATCTCTCGCCGATCGAGGGCTTCAAGGTCGATAAGCATTCGACCGGCGGGGTGGGGGACAAGACCACCCTGATCGTCGCTCCCATTGTCGCCGCCTGCGGGGTGCGGGTGGCCAAGATGTCGGGACGGGGGCTGGGCTATACCGGCGGCACCATCGACAAGCTCGAGTCGATTCCGGGCTTTCAGACGGCGCTTGCGCCCGAGCGGTTCTTTGAGGTGGTGCGCCAAACGGGGCTGTCGGTGGTGGGGCAGAGCGGGAATCTCGCCCCCACGGACAAAAAGCTCTACGCCCTGCGGGACGTGACCGACACGGTCGAGAGCATCCCGCTCATCGCCGCCTCGATCATGAGCAAAAAGCTCGCCTCCGGGGCGAATGGCATCGTGCTCGACGTCAAGACCGGAAGCGGCGCGTTTATGAAGACGGTGGAACGCTCGATTGCCCTTGCCGAGGCAATGGTGGCGATCGGGGAGCATAACGGGCGCCAAACCGTCGCGCTGATCACCGACATGAACCGTCCGCTCGGAATTGCCATCGGAAATTCCCTCGAGGTGATCGAGGCGGTGGATACCCTCAACGGACGCGGCCCCGAGGATCTCACTGCCGTCTCGCTGGAGCTTTCGGCCAACATGATTCATCTCGCCGGAAGGGGCGAGCTCGAGGAATGTCGTGCACAGGCGTGTGAGGCGCTGCAAAGCGGCGCCGCGCTCGAATGCCTGCGGCGGATGGTGGCGGCGCAGGGCGGGGATGTCCGGGTGCTTGACGACAGGAGCCTGTTCGGGCAGGCGTCGGGCAGGCGCGAGCTATGCAGCGACGCGGACGGCTACATCCTCTCGACCGATACCGAAGCCATCGGCATCGCGTCGGTGCTGCTCGGCGCAGGCCGGGAGCAGAAGGACAGACCGATCGATTTTGCAGCCGGGCTTCTGATTCATAAAAAGGCCGGGGATCGGGTGAGAAAAGGAGAGCCGGTCGCGACCCTTTTGACCAACCGACCTCAAACGCTCGACGAGGCGGCGCGGCTGCTGCGCGGCGCGATCAAAATCGGCCCTATGTGCCCGGTCGAAACGCCGTTGATCTATGCCCGCGTGGGGTCGGACGGAATCGAGCGGTACGACAAAAGGTAATTAAAAATCTCCCGTGAGGTGGACTATACCCCGAAAAACGGACAGTGAAAAAAAGCACCTCCTGCTGTAGAA
>CAZVAV010000045.1:0-9741 GCA_964625135.1 uncultured Oscillospiraceae bacterium
CTGATTCCCGAGACCTCCTTCCTGCGAAATGCCGAAACCGGCAGCCTTGTCGACAAATCGCCGTTCATGGACGGGATCATTACCCTGATCATGATCTACTTTCTGGTTCCCGCGGTGATCTACGGCAAGCTTTCCGGTAACTTTAAGAACCACCGCGATGCTTGCGCCGCAATGGGCAAAAGCATGGCCACGATGAGCAGCTACATCGCACTGGTCTTTGTTTCGGCGCAGTTTATCGCCTACTTCAAGTTTACCCAGATCGGCACCGTCATCGCGCTAAAGGGAGCCAGATTCTTCGAGACCGCCGGCATCGGCGCGATTCCGCTGATGATTCTGTTTGTGCTGTTCTCGGCGTTTGCCAATCTGTTTATGGGCTCGGCCTCGGCAAAGTGGACCTTCTTGGCGCCGGTCTTTGTGCCGATGTTCATGCTGCTCGGCTTCTCGCCGGAGCTGACACAGGTTGCCTACCGAATCGGCGACTCCTGCACCAACCTGATTACCCCGCTGATGAGCCAGTTTGCCACCATCGTTATCTTCACCCGCCGCTATGATGACAACGCCGGCATCGGTACCCTCGTTTCGCTGATGCTGCCGTATACCATCGGCTTTTTGATCGCCTGGTCGGTCATGCTGGTCGGATGGATGCTGCTCGGACTTCCCATAGGGCCCGGCGCTCCGCTGATGCTGGGGTGAACAAAATGGAAAAAAACAAGCGACTGCTCGAAACCTTTTTTGAATACGTCAAAATCGACAGTGAAAGCGGCTCGGAGGGCGCGGTTTGCGCGTGGCTTTCCCGCGACCTGCAAGCGTTGGGCTTGCGGGTGACCGAGCTTGGGACGGCACAGCAGCTTTGCTCGGATGGCAAAACGCTGATGGTGCTGCTCGAGGGAGATCCCGCCGCGGAGCCTTTGATTCTCAGTGCGCATCTCGACACCGTAACGCCGGGTCGCGGCATCGAGCCGGTTCTCTGCGAGGACGGCTACATCCGCAGCAAGGGGGAAACCATTCTCGCCTCGGACGATAAATCCGGCGTTGTCGCAATTCTTGAGATGCTGCGTACCGTTGTGGAGGAACAGCTCCCCCACCGCACCGTTCAGGCGTTTTTTACCGTGGGGGAAGAAACGGGGCTGCTCGGCTCGAAGGCGATTGACCAATCGGTTCTGGTGGCCAGACATGCCATCGTGCTGGATACCAGTCAGAACGTGGGTCGCATCGTCACCAATTCTCCCGGACAGCTGCGCTTGGAGGCAACGGTGCTGGGCAGGGCAGCCCATGCGGGCAATGCTCCCGAGCAGGGGATCAGCGCGATCCGTGTGGCCGCCAAAGCGATCGCCGGGATGAAGCTACAGCGCATCGATGAGGAAACCACCGCCAACATCGGAACCTTTGAAGCGGTCGGCGCGACCAATATCATCTCGCCCAAGGCGAAGCTGATCTTTGAAATCCGCAGCCGCAGCACTGAAAAGCTCTACGCACAGGCCAATCACATGATTGCCTGCCTGCAGAGCGCTTGCGATGAGATGGGCGGCAAGCTGGAATATCATCTTGAGGAGAGCTATTTGGGGTATCACATTCCCGACGAGCATCCGTTGGTGCAGCGGATTTTCTCCGCCTGCCGCAGGATCAAAGCCGAGCCCTTTACTGCCGCCACCGGCGGCGGCAGCGACGCCAACATCTTGAACCAGCGCGGTATCACCGCGGTCAATCTTGCAACCGGCATGGAAAAGGTACACACGACCGAGGAGCGGATTTCGCTGGAGAACCTGCAAAAAATTTCCGCCCTGACGCTGGAGCTGGTGCGGATCTGACCGGGATAGGAAAGCAATGCTTTCACAAAGGGCCTGTACTGGTAAGCACTTTGATGCTTACCAGTACAGGCCTTTTTTGATGGCACATCCGCTACAGAAGATATTTTTGGAAAAAGTATCTGTAAAATTCAGTCCAACTTATGGACAAATTGTTGACTTTTAATATTTTTCATGTTATTATCAAGGTAATATTATGGCTTGTATTTCATGACGATAAAATAAATTGTTACGATCATGTCTCTCTGTGGGACACATGGAATAGCGTCCAGCGATTTGTGGCGGGGCGCAAGCGTTTCTGGCGCACTGGGTACGCCCTTTGGTTGGTATACCGGCTTTTGGAAGGTGGAAATATGCGGGAGGAGGGAGCACGCTCGCCGGTGTTACCACGATTGAGATAACGGTCAGGAGGAAGATTAATGGAAAAAGAAGCGATGCTTGATCAGGCGAATGTAGCTGAAACAGAGGGGAAGTATTTAACCTTTCTGACTGACGCGCAGCTGTTCGGTATTCCGATTGCGTTTGTGGTACAAATTGTTGGAATTCAGGAGATTACCCCGATCCCTGAGTTTCCGCATTACGCAAAGGGAATTATTAATTTGAGGGGAGAAATCATCCCTGTCATTGATATGCGACTTCGGCTCGGGCGGATGGAGGCAGAGTATGGGGAGAGAACCTGCATTATTGTCATTAATATTCGTGACCGGTATATTGGCCTGATTGTGGATGAGGTGGATGAGGTGACCGAGATTTCCGAGGAGAAAATCTCGCTTCCTCCGCGTGTCAACAATGCGGATGGCAGCTACCTCACCGGGGTGGCGAAATTGGAAAAGCGGGTCGCGCTACTGCTGGATACGGGAAAGCTTCTGGGAGAACAGGATTTGAGCTGGATTGAGCAGGCGGAACAGCTCGTTTAATAAAAATAGAATGGAGAAGGCTATGTTTAAAAATATGAAGGTCAGCATGAAGCTGATATTTGGGTTTGGCATCGTACTGGCTTTGATGTGTGTCATCACAGCGACTTCGATTATCAGCATGAAGACGATCGGTGCGCAGGTCACCGCGTATTCCGAGCGGACAATTCCAAACGTCACAGGGATTTGGCAAATCAGACGCAATCTGATTTCCGCGCAGCGGTACATGCTGCTGGCTCTAGCTGAGGATGACCTTAACGCGGTAAAAACAAATTTACAGCTGGTAGAGCAGGAGGGCGTGGAAATTCAGGCCACGCTTGTCGAATACAAGAAGACGGCAAGGGCGGAGCCGGAGCTGATTGCACAGCTTGAAAATGCAATCACATCGGCGGGCTCGCACCGAAAAGAAATCACCGCGCTTCTGGAAAAGGGGGATGAGACCTCCAACCAAAGGGCGCTTAACCTTTTTAATACGCAGTATAAGCCCTTTGCCGATGAAGCCGCGGCGGTAGCCGTTCAAATTTATCAGGGTCAGCTGCAAAGGGCGGACGAACAGGCTGCAACCGGTGAAAGGACGCAAACGCTGGCGATGATTATTTTGCTTTCGGTGTTTGCGGCGGCACTGATTCTTACCACATTTGTCATTGTGCAGTTCAGAAAAGCGCTGCTTGTCCCGATCAAGGAGATCGAGGGCGCGGCAAAACAAATGGCAAACGGTTCGATGAACGTTACGCTGGCATATCAGTCGAAGGACGAGTTTGGCCAGCTGTCGGACAATATGAGAGCGTTGACCGATACGATGAGGATTATCATTGAGGATATCCGGTATCTGCTCGGCGAGATGGGCAGGGGCAATTTCAGGATTCAGACCGAGCAGGAGAAACGGTATGTAGGAGATTATCGCGAAATCCTGCTTGCCATGCGCAACATCAATCGAAACCTCAGCGGCACGCTTTCCGATATTAACATCGCCTCGGATCAGGTATCGGGAGGCTCGGAGCAGGTATCGAGCGGTGCGCAGGCACTGAGCCAGGGCGCGACCGAGCAGGCGTCCTCGATTCAGGAGCTCTCCGCGACCATCACCGAAATTTCCGCGCAGATTCAAACCAACGCCGAAAATGCGCAGACGGCAAATCAGCTGACCGCCGAATCCGGCGAAGCGCTGCAAACCGGAAGCACCCAGATGAAGGATATGATTCATGCGATGAACGAAATTTCGGGCAAATCCAACGAGATCGGAAAAATTATCAAGACCATCGATGATATTGCATTCCAGACCAATATTCTCGCGCTCAACGCAGCCGTGGAAGCGGCCAGAGCGGGCGCAGCCGGAAAGGGCTTTGCGGTAGTTGCGGATGAGGTCAGAAACCTTGCGCAAAAATCCGCGGAGGCGGCGAAAAACACCACCGCACTCATCGAGGATACGGTTACCGCGGTAGGAAACGGAACAAAAATTGCCGATGCAACCGCGCGGTCGATCGCCGAGGTGGTGGAAAAGGTAAACCTTGTGGTCGAAAACGTACAGAAAATTGCGAGTGCGACGATCGAACAGGCAACTGCAATCGCACAGGTCACAACGGGCGTTGACCAGATTTCCTCGGTCGTCCAGACCAACTCCGCAACCGCCGAGGAAAGCGCGGCTGCAAGCGAGGAGCTCTCGGGACAGGCACAGATGCTCAAAACCCTTGTTTCAAAATTTAAGCTGAGAGAGGATACAACCGACTCTCTGTCTTCTCTTGAGCAAAAAGAAGCGCATGAGACCAAAGCAACACGCGGCTCTCTGGTGACAACCGGCGCATCGAAATATTAATTGAATCGGACGGGGCCGTGGCGGGACATGTTGATGTACTTCGCTGCGGCCCCTCGCGTTTGTCCCCTGTGAAGGCAAAGCAGCGTACAGATTGCGGGCTGCTTTGTCTTTGGCCGTTTTTGTGATACAATGGGGAAAAGATATGAATTCAATCCTTCCGGACGAAAGGAGCTTTTTCTCATGCCTTTGTCTATGAAGCCGTTTGAACGCGGCTCTGGGGGCAGACTCGACGCGCGGACATTGACTGAGCCGGCTCTTTGTACCGCGCTGCTGTTTGGCTTGCAGGTGGCGCTGGCCGCGCTGCCGAACATTGAGGTTGTGACCCTGCTGGTGATGCTCTATACCCGTTGGTTCGGCCGCAGGGCGCTTTTTATCATCTATCTTTTTGCCCTGCTGGAGGGGGTGTTCTATGGCTTTCACCTCTGGTGGCTCATGTATCTCTATGTGTGGACGATTCTCTGGCTGGCGGTGACATGGTTGGAAGAAAGGCTGTGCTCGACGCTGTCCTGGGCGGTGCTGGGCGGTGCGTTTGGTCTTGTGTTTGGCTTTCTCTGCTCCTTTCCGTATCTGGCGGTCGGCAGCGTCCGGGTGGTTTTGGGCTGGTGGATCGCGGGACTTCCGTTTGACCTCATCCACGGGTGTATCAATTTTGTGCTGATCCTGACCCTCTTTGCCCCGCTGGATTCGCTCTACCGCAGGATACGGGGAAGGGATAAGCCCTTTTAATTGCCAAACGGGGCAGTGACGGTAAGCCTAAACATGCTTACCGTCACTGCCCCGCTTTTTATGATCGAGCCTTTGATTTTTTAGAACCCTTGGGCGGATACCTGCGCCGCGCTCCCTCGTTTTCGGGCTTCTGCTGTCCGCCGGAAGCGTAGGTGTGTTGGACGGGCGCAGCTTGACCTCCGCGAACCGGCGGGCGTGCTCCGGCAGGAGGATGAATCAGACACTGCTTGCCAAAGCCGATTAAATCCTGCCGCCCCGCCTTTTCCAGCGCTTCCCGCACCAGCGCGTAATTTTTGGGGTTCCGGTACTGAATCAGCGCACGCTGCATGGCTTTTTCATGCGGGTTGGTGGGAACATACACCTTCTGCATGGTGCGCGGATCCAAGCCGGTATAATACATGACGGTGGAGATGGTGGAGGGGGTGGGATAAAAATCCTGTACCTGCTCCGGCATATAGCCCAGATCGCGCAGATACTCCGCTAAGGTTATCGCTTCCTTCAAAGTAGAACCGGGATGGCTGGACATGAGGTAGGGCACCACATACTGCTTCTTGCCCATCTCGCGGTTGAGCTGCTTATATTTTTCCAAAAAGCGACGGTAAACCGCATTGGAGGGCTTCCCCATCATCGCAAGCACCTGATCCGCGACATGCTCCGGCGCCACCTTGAGCTGACCCGAGATATGATACTGTACCAATTCCCGCAGGAAGGTGTCGTCCTTGTCGTAAATCAGATAGTCAAACCGGAGCCCGCTGCGGATAAACACCTTTTTGACATTGGGCAGGCGGCGCAGCTTTCGCAGAAGCTCCAGATAATCCCGGTGCTCCACATAGAGGTTTTTGCAGGGGGAGGGGAAGAGGCACTGCTTTTTGGGGCACACTCCCTTTTCCAGCTGCTTCGAGCAGCTCGGATGCCGAAAATTGGCGGTGGGGCCGCCGACGTCGTGGATATAGCCCTTAAAATCCTTGTCCAACACCATCTGAGAGGCTTCGGCCACAATGGACTCGTGGCTTCGTGTCTGGACTATTCTCCCCTGATGAAAGGTCAGCGCACAGAAGCTGCATCCGCCAAAGCAGCCCCGGTTTGAGGTCAGGCTGAACTTGACCTCCTCAATGGCCGCCACGCCGCCCAGCGCTTCGTAAGAAGGATGGTAATTTCGCTGATAGGGAAGGGCATACACCCGATCCATTTCGGCTGTGGTCAACGGCTCCTGCGGGGGATTTTGCACCACAAAGCACCGGTCTCCGTAGGGTTCAACCAGTCGTTTCGCCACATAGGGGTCGGTGTTGCAGTATTGGGTGTAAAAGCTCTCGGCATAGGCCTTTCGGGAGGCGGTCAGCGCCTCGTAGGAGGGAAGCGTCAGCGAATCGTAGACATTCTCTAGGCTGTCGGTGCGATAGACCGTGCCGTTGACGTAGGTGATGTCAGTAATGGCCAGTCCGCTATCCAGCGCGTCCGCCACCTCGACCACGCTTCGTTCTCCCATGCCATAGAACAGCAAATCGGCCTGACTATCCAGCAGAATCGAGCGCTTGAGCGAATCCGACCAATAGTCGTAATGCGCCAGACGCCGCAGACTGGCCTCGATTCCCCCGATGAGGAGGGGCTTATGCGGATAGACCCGGCGGATCAGGTTGCAGTATACGGTGGTGGCGTAGTCGGGGCGCTTGCCCATAATGCCGCCGGGTGTAAAGGCATCGGTCTTTCTGCGCTTCTTTGAGACGGAATAATGGTTCACCATCGAATCCATATTGCCGCCCATGACCAAAAAGCCGAGCCGTGGCTCCCCCAGCGCCTGAATGCTGGAGGGCTTTTTCCAGTCCGGCTGTGAGAGAATGCCCACCCGATAGCCCGCGCTTTCCAGTACGCGGGAGATAATGGCGTGGCCAAAGGTGGGGTGATCCACGTAGGCGTCGCCGATGACATATACGAAATCGCACTGATCCCATCCACGCCGCTTTAGGTCGGCCTTTGAAATCGGCAAAAAGTCCCGTTCCATTGTGCGCCCCCTTGATGGTTGATTTCATCCAGTATACCAGATGCGGCGAGCCCTGTCGACAACCATCCTTTGGAGCGATATCCTTTACAGGCGCTTACGCCCCGGCTTCCTGAAGCTCGGCAAGCCGGTTAATCCTGCAAAAGTAGAGATAAAAATCCTCCGCTGCCCGACGGCGCGCGGCATCGGTAATCTGGTCTTGCATCTCGATTAAAATTTGCTGCATCGTCGCGTTGGAAAAGTATTTCATTTCGCTCTTTCCCCACTTGGGCGGCTGGCTGTCCTCGTCAAAGTACTTCCAGAAGGGCAGAGCTTCGCTTTCCTCGAGCATGATCCGATGCGTTTCGTGGCCGTGGATGATGCCGTCGGTACAGGCGGCGCTGTTAAAATCATCCCGCACCATAAAGGCGCCGATGATTCGGCGCTCCTTTTCGGGCGTTTTGTTTGGACAAACGGTAATCAGGCAGGCCGAATTCGGCTTGAGCCGGGTTGGGATACGAGGCTCCCCCTTGTTGCATCCGCTCAGATAGCAGCCGGTGGACACCGACCAGGTCGAAAACACCTGCTCTTCGGTATTTTCCATCAGGGCAAAGGCCGCTTGAGAGTTGGGGGTAATTTTCAGGCCGCTGATTCTTTGCAGACGTTCCTTGCGTTTCGTTTCGATTTCTTTTTTGTGCCGTTCCTCTACCGCAATGTCCCGGAGGATTCCATTGACCTGTGCCTGGGCATCCCCATCCTTGAGCAAGAGGAATTTTCCAAATGCATCGGGGAACAGGAATTTCTTTTCTCCTTCAGGGAAATCGGCCGTAATTACCGAGTTGGTTAATTTTGTTACGACACCCTTCCCAAACGTGATGTGGCTGATCGTTTTTCCGACGAGCTGCTGCATTTTCAAAACTCCTTTCATTAAAAAAATAAGAAGGGCTTTTCATATCCATGCCAGCCGGCACAATACCAAAAGCCCTTCTTAAAAAGACGGTTCTTTATCGATTCAATTGTTTTCGTGATAGCACAAGGGCGTTACGCCTGTGCTCACGGTATCATAATCGCTTGTTATTATTATACCACAATAAAAAGAATAAGCAAGTCGAAACCAGTAGAACGGCTCATTGAGCCGGATCAATGGCTGCAAGAACGCCAGGAAACCCCTTCGTAGGGTTCCCTGCGTAACAATGCTCCCTCGGAGCATTGTTACTACCCTCCTGACATTTGATACGATAAAGTATTCTGTTTTCTGCGGAAAACAGCCAAAGACGCCGCCTTTGGAAACCGCAAACCTTTGACTATGCCCGCAGGCATGTCCCGGAGCGTATCCCGCAAAGGGAAAAAGGTTTGATCGAAATTTTATTCTTGAGCAATGCTTTTTCAGAAACGACTTTTTTGCAGCGGCTTACGATTGCTGTTTTCTCAAAAGGGTCAGCGAGTTGAGGATTGCAAGGATGCTCACCCCCACGTCGGCAAAAACCGCCATCCACATGCTGGCCATTCCCACCGCGCCCAGCAGCAGAACGATCAGCTTCACCGCGAGGGCAAAGGCGATATTTTCCTGTGCCTTGCGCACCGTTTTGCGGGCGATCCGGATGGCGGCGGGCAGGGCGGTCAGCCGTTCGCCCATCAGCACCACGTCGGCCGCCTCGATGGCGGTGTCGGTGCCCAGCCCCATCGCGATGCCGATGTCGGCTCGGGCGAGAACCGGCGCGTCGTTGATGCCATCCCCGACAAACACGGTTGTTTGGTGCTCCTGCTTCAGCAGGGCGATCCGCTCGGCCTTGTCGCCCGGCATCAGCCCGGCATAAACGGTATCGATGCCGAGGGAGGCGGCGACCGCCTCAGCCGGCTGCTGTGCGTCGCCGGTCAGCATGGCAATGGTGGTTACCCCGAGCGCCCGCAGCTCGTCGAGTGCGCGGCGTGCCTCCTCCCGGGGGGAGTCTGCCAGCACGAACGCCCCAGCGGCCTTGCCGTCGACCGCCAGCAGGACGTTGGCGGCGGGAAGTCCGGCAGCGTCCACGCCGTACCGCTCGAGCAGCCGCGCCGCGCCGCAGAGAAGGGCTTTCCCTCCCACCGTCAGCGAGACGCCCATGCCGGGATGCTCGGTGAAATCGGTGACAGGCGCGGACGAGGGCGCTCCCGCATAGCCAAGCACCGCGCGTGCGGCGGGATGGTTGGAGTTTTGCTCGGCCGCCGCCGCGAGGGGAAGCAGCTCCTCCGGGGAGAAGCCGTCGACGGCAACGAACCGCGAGACGGTCGGAACACCCCGGGTCAGCGTGCCGGTCTTGTCAAAGGCGGCGCAGTCGGTCTTGGCCAGCGCCTCGAGATGGCGGGTGCCCTTGACCAGTACGCCCGCGCGGGAGGCGGCTCCTACCCCCGCGAAGAAGGTGAGCGGTACCGAAATCACCAGTGCGCAGGGGCAGGAGGCGACGAGAAAGACCAGCGCGCGGGAAATCCACATCGAAAAATCGCCGAACCCCAGCAGCGGGGGGATGAGCGCCA
>CAZVAV010000046.1:0-9665 GCA_964625135.1 uncultured Oscillospiraceae bacterium
CTGCCGTTCATCGTCGAGGGGGATCGCTCGGCCGCGACTGAGCGGATGTTCTGTTATCGCGCCGCGACCGCCGCGACCGAACGAATTTACGCCAGCTATCCGGCTGCCGACGCAACGGGGGAGCAGCTTGCCCCTTCCGAGCTGTTTGCGCGGGCGTCCGCGCTGGCCTTGCCGGCGGAGCCCCCCGCGCTCCGGGAGGTTTGGACCTTGGCTTCGCTGGAAACCGCGCTTGCCGGGTGCGGCGAGCCCGCGCCGGACGAATCGTCCGAAATACACACACTGCGGGAGATCGCCCGGCGGATGCTTGACGCGCGGCGCTGTGAGCAGCTTGAGGGAGCGACCAAAAAGCGGGTTCACCGGATTGAAAGCTGGGTGCTCGCCCGCCGTCTCTTTGGAATGCGGCTGCGGCTTTCCCCGTCACGGCTTGAGCAGTATTACCGCTGCCCCTTCTCCTACTACATGAAGAATGGGCTGGGCGCAAAGGCGCGGCAGAAGGCCGAGCTTTCCCCGGCACAGGCGGGAACGCTGATTCACCGGGTGCTTGAGCAGTCGGTCGCCCGCTTTGGCGGGGAGGGGCTCTGCGTCGCGCCGCCCGAGGAGCTGCGCGGGGAGATTGCCCGGCAGACCGAGGGATATCTCGTGGAACGGCTGGGCGATCTCACGCAGGCGCCCCATCGGCTGGTCGGCGGCTTTCGCCGGATTGGCGACTGGCTCTACGAGCTGCTGCGCCGGATTGGCGAGGAGCTTTCACAGAGCCGCTTTGAGCCCGCCGCCTTTGAGCTGACCATCGGGGAGGGGCAACAGGTCGAGCCGCTGGTACTCAAAACCGCCGACGGCGGGGAAATCCTCGTTGAGGGAACGGTCGACCGGGTGGATGTCGCCGAGATCAACGGAAAGCGTTACCTGCGGGTGCTCGATTACAAATCGGGGCAGAAGAAGTTTCGGCTCGACGATGTGTTCTACGGGCTTAACATGCAGATGCTGGTCTATCTCTTTACCATCTGTCAGAACGGACGGGAGGAGCTTTCTGCCCTGCTGCCCGCCGGGGCGCTCTATCTTCCGGCGCTGGGCGGCTATGTGTCGGCCGAACGGGACGCCGATCCCGAGGCGCTGGCCGCCGTGCGCCGGGAGCAATATAAGATGAACGGCCTGCTCCTCTCCGACCCCGACGTGCTTTGCGCGATGGAGGCGGATTTGGGCGGCGTCTACATCCCTTATACCGACGGCAAAAAGACCGACGCGCTCTATTCCCTCGCGGAAATGGGGCGGCTGCGCCGTCTGGTGGAGGAGCGGCTGATCGGCATGGCCGAGCTGCTGCATCAGGGGGAGGTAGCCGCTCGCCCGAGCTGCCGAAGCAACGAAAATCCCTGCGAGTACTGCGATTACCGCGGCATCTGCGGCTTTGAGGAGGGCGACCCCATCCGGGCGCTCGCCGCGCGTGACCGCGACGCAATCCTAAACGAACAACAGGAGGAGGTGGAGCAATGAGCGGACAGCCAACATGGACAACCGATCAGCAGCGTGCCCTCGACGCACGCGGGCATACCGTGCTGGTCTCAGCCGCGGCCGGAAGCGGAAAGACGGCGGTGCTCACCGAACGCGCCGTGCGGCGGATGCTCGACCCTGCCAAGCCGATCTTGGCCGACCGGCTGCTCGTGGTGACCTTCACCCGCGCGGCTGCCCGGGAGATGAAGCAGCGGATGGTCAAAAAGCTGGCCGAACGCATCGCGGCCGACCCGTCGGACACGGCGGCGCGGCGGCAGCGGCAGCGGTTGGATCGTGCGCTGATCGGCACCATCGATGCGCTCTGCCTCGAGCTTCTGCGCCAGAACTGGCAGCAGATCGGGCTGCCCGCCGCCTTTCGGGTGGGAGATCATCAGGAGCTCTCGCAGATGCGGGAGGAGGCGGTGGGCGCGGCGCTGGAAGCCGCCTACGCCGCCGACAGCCCGGCCTTTCGCGCCCTTACCGCGCTGCTTTCGGAGCGGCGCGGGGATCGAAGCCTCTCAGATACCATCCTGCGGGTGCTTGACTTTGCCCGCACCCATCCGTTTTATCTGAGCTGGCTCGATCAAAAGCTGGCGCTCTACGAAAGCTTTGTCAGCCCCGCCGTCAGCGTATGGGGGAGCATCCTCACTGAATACGCCGCCGAAATGACCGAGCGGCTCTGTGTCCTCGCCGATTCGGCGCTCGGGAGGATCGGCGGAGATCCCGACTTTGCCAATTATCTGCCCGCCTTTTCGGAGGATCGGGCGTTTCTCTCGCGGCTCGAGCAGGTGCTTGCCGCCAACGACTGGGATGGCTGCCGGGCGCTGCTGCGAAGCTATGTCCCGGCTCGGCTCAAGGCGCTGAAAAAGGGTGCCGACCCCGACGGGCAGCTGCTGCTCAAGCGGCAGAGAGGTCGGATTAAGGATGGGATTGCCCGGCTGCGCGATCAGATTTTTTCCGCCGACCTTTCCGGCTTTGCGGAGGATATCGGGGATTTGACCCCAAAGCTGCGCTGCCTCTTTGAACTGGTAAGGGAGACCGACCGTCTTCTGCTCGAGCAAAAGCAGCAGAGCGGCGTCTTTGACTTTTCCGACCTTGAGCAGTTTGCCGCCGGGCTGCTGATGCGTCCCGAGGGGGAGGGCTTTGCCCGTACCGAGCTGGCACGGGAGCTTGGCGGCCGGTTTGATGAGATCATGGTCGACGAGTACCAGGATGTCAACGCGGTGCAGGATATGATCGTCAACGCACTCTCGGACGGCCATAATCTCTTTCTTGTCGGGGACGTCAAGCAGAGCATCTATCGCTTCCGGCAGGCGCAGCCCGAAATTTTTCTGCGCCGCAGCGAGCGCTATCGCGACCGCGATCCCCATGACCCCCAAGCGCCTGAGCTGATCACGCTGGGTGGAAACTTCCGCAGCCGGTTTGAGATCACCGACCCGATCAACCGGGTCTTCACGCCGCTGATGAGCCGGCGGCTCGGCGAGCTGGTCTACGACGAGCGGCACTGCCTTGAGGCGATGGCCGCCTTTCCCGAGGACGGGGAGGCCGGTACCCGGCTGATGCTGCTCGAGCAGGGCGGCCTTTCGGCTGCCGAGGGGCTTGCTGCCGAGGCGCGAGCGGTGGCACGGGAGATTCGCGCACTGCTCGACGCCGGGACGCTCATCGTTGACGGCGGCGTACAGCGTCCCGTTGCCCCCGGCGATATCGCGGTGCTGCTGCGCTCTCCCCGCAAACGGGCGGAGCTGTTTCGGCAGGCGCTCGACGAGGTGGGGATCGAGGCGTTCACCCTGTCGGAGGGGGGCTTTCTCGCCACGCGGGAAATCGCGGCGATGCTCTGCCTTTTGCGGGCGCTGCGCAACCCCACCCTCGACATCGAGCTGATCGGGGCGATGCTCTCTCCCTTATTTGGCTTTACCGACGACGAGGTTGCCGAAATCCGGCTCTGCGCGCGCAGGGGGCCTTTTTTCACCGCCCTGCGCCTTGCCGCCGAGGACGGCGAACGTCCGGCGGAGTTTTTGGCAGCCTTTGAATCGCTGCGCCGCCGTGCACTGACGGTGAGCGTCTCACAGCTGATCACCGAAATCTACGCCCGCACCGGCTTTGATCTGCTCTGCCGCGCGATGCAGGGCGGGCGGCAGCGCTTCTATAACCTTGCGCTGCTCGCCCAGCTCGCCGAGGATTATCATCAGCGGGGATGCCGGGGGCTTGCCGCCTTTCTGCGGGTGATCGACCGCCTGACCGAACGGGGGGAGGATCTGCCGTCGGCCTATGTCGGGGAGGGCGCAAACGCGGTCGCCATCACCAGCATCCATCGTTCCAAGGGGCTTGAATGGCCGATCGTCTTTCTCGCCGACGCGGGTCGGGAGCACAGCCTTTACGGGCACGACCTGCGCGCGCCCACCATCCTGCACTCCGAGCTTGGCTTTGCCTGCGTCCGGCGGGACGAGACGCTGAAAAAGCAGTTTCCCACCGTTCCGCTTGAAGCGGTGCGGCTGGAAAGCGAGCGGGCGATGCTCTCGGAGGAGCTGCGGGTGCTTTATGTGGCGATGACCCGGGCAAAGGAGCGACTGATCATCACCGCCACCGTCAAAAAGGCGGGGGAGCTGCTCGACGGCTGCGATGCCGACGCGCAAACCGGCTCACTTTCTTCCGCCGAGGTGCGGGAGGGGAGAAGCTACGCCGCGTGGCTGCTGATGGCGCTCGCGCGGGAAGGAAGCCTTTCGGATGCGCTGCGGTTTCAGACGCCGGTGGCGGGGGTGCGCCTTTCGCTGGCGGCTCTGCGGCAGGAGGAGAGGCCGGATTCCCCGCAGGAGACGCAGCTCACGCTGGAACAGGCCATATCCGCCCCCCGACCCGATCCGGCGCTCGAAAGGACATTGACCGAACGGATTGCCTTTCTTTATCCCCACCGCAAGGCCTCGACGACCCCGGCAAAGCTGGCTGTCTCGGCTCTGACCCATGCGCAGGGTGGGGAGACCCGCTTTCGGGCGGAGCCCGCCTTTCTCGAACGGGGAACCGGCGCAAGCGAGCGGGGCAGCGCGGCGCATGCCTTTATGCAGTACTGCGACTACCCCGCCGCCGCGCGTGACCCCGCCGCCGAGCTGGAGCGGATGAGGACGCAGGGAATCCTTGGTGCGCGGCAGGCGGCGCTGGTCGATCTCGGGCAGATTCGGGCATTTTTTGAAAGCGCGCTGGCACGGCGGATTTTTGCAGCCGACCGGGTGCTGCGGGAGTTTGCCTTTATGGTTCCGGCCGACCGCTGTGCGTCAACCGCGGCGCTTGCGGCGGGAGAGGGGGAAGCGCCGATGCTGCAAGGGATCGCCGACTGTATTTTCGTTGAGGGGGATCGCGCGGTGCTGCTCGACTATAAGACCGATCGGGTGCGCGACCCCGCCGTTTTGATCGATCGCTATCGCGGACAGCTTGCGCTGTATCGGGAGATGCTGGCGCTGGCGCTTCCGGTTCCAATCGCCGAGTGCCACATCTGGTCATTCGCGCTGAACAGCGACCTTCTGGTTTGATTTACCACAAAAATTCACCGTTATTTCATTCGACTTTTTTCGTAATTATGGTATACTAAAACTGTATTGGCCAAAAGGCCCCGAGAAATCATGAGCATTGGAAAGAAAAAGGAGTATCTATGGGACGTTTTCACAGAGGATTGAGTGCTTTTCTGGCCGCGGCCATGCTGGCCTGCGGTTCAACCGTTTCGTTTGCGGCATCCGACTCGGTGCTGGTGCGCGACATTGAGGAGGTTGCCGAGGATTATAAGCTTCCCGACGAGTTTCTGGAGGAGCTTGACGGGCAGGAGCGGTTGCCGCTTGCCGAGTTCTGGCAGTCGGTTGCCAACCACAACCTGTCGGTTGAATTTATGCAGCGGTTCACCGAGGAGTACTACGTTTATAAAAAGGGAAGCGCCTATCATTTTCAGGCGCTTGATCCCAGCATTCCGCGCAACAGCTACGACTGGAGCAACCTTGTGCGCAACGAGGAGACCAGAGAAATCCGCTATGTTGTCGATGGGGAGAACCACGGGGTCAAGGGGATCGACATTTCGTCCTATCAGGGGGATATTAATTGGGAAAAGGTAAGAGCCGACGGCGTTCGGTTTGCCTTTATCCGTCTGGGCTACCGGGGCTACGGCACCGGCGTGATGATGACCGATCAGTATTTTGAAAAGAATTATCAGGAGGCGCGTGAGGCTGGGGTTCAGGTAGGCGTTTACTTCTATTCGCAGGCGGTCAATATGGATGAAGCGAAGGAAGAGGCGGATTATGTGCTTGATGTCCTCGACGGACGGGAGCTGGATTTCCCGATCGCCTTTGATATCGAGGGCGCGCCGAACTCGAGCGCCCGCACCGCGTCGCTCACCCCGGCTGCCACCACCAATATTGTCAAGGCGTTTTGCAACCGGGTCGAGGCCAAGGGGTATGACACCATCCTCTATACCTATTCGCGCTACCTTTTTGTCAATATGGAGCCCGCCAATCTTCAGGGCTATAAGCTCTGGCTGGCTCAGTATTATAAGGTGCCGTACTATCCCTACCGCTTCCAGATCTGGCAGTACAGCTCAAAGGGCAGGGTCAACGGAATCAACGGGGATGTTGATCTCAACGTGATGTTCCAGTGAATGCAGCGCCGCACCTGTGCTTTGGAATAGGCCGCTCTGATCGCCTTCAAAATCGATACAAACCGGAGAGCTCCGGCTTGTATCGATTTTTTCTATTTTCGGGGAAAAGTGGTTTTAGCTTGAGACGCAAATGCAGGTTGGTTCAGCCGACGGGGATTCATTCCATAAACCTGAACAATCTCTACCCTTTCGCTCAGCAGCAGGTCGAGTGGGGTTACCAATCTTCCGCCCCTTGTATCAAGGTCGACATCAAATTGCTGCCAGCTATACCAGACCAGATAAGCGCATTGCAGCCCGAATGCCTTACTCTCGATTGCAGTCATCTTGTCTCCAAACAGCCCGGCTGTCAGGCGATAGGGTACATCATACAGGCTTTTTTGAGCAAATTTGACCGCCTGCTCAATTGCTTGCGGCGGCTGATCCTTGATGCGCAAAACGGCATAGTTGGAGTAATGTCGAAAAGAATGAACGTCCGAATAGATCGAGTTTTCCCCGAGAACGCGGCTCTCCAGCAGGACGTTCCCATCCAGTACAAGTCCCGCATGGCCATGATTCCAGCCCATCGAATGGGTTGAGAGGGAAACAAGGATATCGCCCGGCTGGAGCGTCGCATAGGGCGGGGCGTAGCACGGATTTCCCCGCTCGTCTACCAGAATATCCTCTCGGGTAAACCAACCAAGCATCGGTGCGCATTTCACGCTGCGGGGAGCGAAAAACGTCTGCTGATAACGCAAAATTTGCGCATTCCCCTTGGCTTTGTCGCTGCGCAAGGCATCCACCGCTTGCTTGCCAAGTCCGGTTTGCTCAAAAAGAGTGCGGTAGTCCTGAGGCAGAAGCTGATTCTTTGCCAACAGCTCGGCTATTTCGATTTGAGGATAATCGGGAACAAAAAAACCGCCGCGGTGTGCCCAAACGCTTTGCAGGAGCAGGGTCAGCGCAACAAGGGATAGCCCGGCTAAAACAACCGCCGCCGCTCTTTTATCTCTCCGCTTTTTTAGCAATTTTTCTCCCCCTGTACTTTTGGCGGCGGCACCGATCGCACGCTTTGTCCCCGGTTTTACGTTGGCAATCCCAGTGATGTTGTTTACACTTTACTTCTAAAATATCCCTTTTGCTTCAACTTTTTGCAGTGCGCTGTCCGCATCGGACAGAACAAAGCGCTCTAAACCATCCGCCCGCCCTCCATCCGAAGCACCCGATCCGCCACGCGCCGCGCCTGCGCCGGCTGGTGGGTCACCAGAAGAATGGTCATGGCTCCTTTGAGCGTGAGCAAAAGCTCCTCAATTCGCAGCGTTGAGAGCGGATCGAGGGCGGAGGTCGGCTCGTCGAGCAGCAGCACCTCTGGCCGAATGGCGAGCGCCCGGGCGATGCACAGCCGCTGCTGCTGACCGCCCGAGAGGCGGCGTGCGTCGCATGACAGGCGATCCTTCACCTCGTCGAGCAGTGCGGCGCGAAAAAGAGCCTCTTCAACCCGCCCGGCAAGGTCTGATTTGGAAAGCCTCTCATGCAGCTTGATCCCATAGGCAATGTTGTCCGCGATGCTCATCGGAAAGGGAGACGGGCTCTGAAAGACCATCCCCACCCGCCTGCGCAGCGCCGCAAGTTCCCAAAGCGTAAGGGGGCGAAGCAGCTCCTCCCCGTCAAGCCGGATGCTGCCCTCGACCTCAAAGCGCCGTTGCTCATAGTCAAGTCGGTTGAGCATCCGCAGCAGGGTTGATTTTCCGCAGCCCGACGGCCCCATCAGCGCGGTGATCCTGCCCTCTCCGGCCTCAAGCGAAACCCGGTCGAGCAAGGCTCTGCCGCCGAGGCGCACCGTCAGCTGATTCACCAGAAGCTTAGTCCCCATCCCTTTTTCCCCCCAGCATTCGGGCGCCCCGTCCCAGCAGAAGCACGACCAGCAGCAAGACCAGCGCCGCGGCAAACGCGGCGTCGTTTTCTCCTTCGAGTAGAGCCTGATAAATTCCCACGGCAAGGCTTGCCCCCGAGGAAAGCAGATAGTCCCCCCATCCGCGCGGATCAAGCGGCGGTGCGGCAGTTCCGATTCCGGCGGTCAACAGCAGCGCTGCCGATTCTCCTGCCACCCGGGTTGCGCAGAGCAGTGCCGCCGAAGCAAGTCCCCGCCGGGCAGCGGGGAGGATGACCCCGCAAAAGCTCTCCGCCTCGGTCGCGCCAAGCGCACGGGCGGCGGGCAGGCAGCTTCCGGCAAAGCCCTCGATCGCCCGGCAGGCCGTTTTGGCGGACGTCGGCAGCAGCAGCAGCGCGGCGGTCAGCCCCCCGGAAAGAATCGAATAGCGCAGGCCAAGCCGCCCTGAAAAGGCCAGCAGGCCAAATAGCCCGTACACAGCCGTCGGCACCGAGGAGAGCGCCTCGAGCGCCATGCCAAGCGCATGTGCAGCCCGGTTCTCCCCCGCGCGCAGCAGCAAGACCGCACAGCCCAAGCCGGCGGGCAGCGCAATCGAAAGCGACAGCAGACAGAGTATGGCGGTATTGAGAAGCTGCGGCAGCAGCCCGCTTCGCCGATGCAGAACGCTCGGCGCGCGAAAAAGCATCCCAAGGTCAAAGCCGCGCAATCCCCGGGTCACCGTCACCGCCAGAATTGCGCCAACCAGAAGCAGCAAAATTCCAAGACCGCCGAACAGAAGGGCCCGCCCCAGCCATTCCCGAAGCCGCATGTTACTTTCTCCTTTCCTCCCGACGGTGGGAAAGTCCCCCCAATAAGAGGGTGGCCAGCAGCAAAACCAGCGCCATTGCAAAAAGGGCGCTGCGATGCACCCCCGAGGCATACCCCATCTCAAGAATCATCCCCGAAGCCAGCGTGCGTGCCCCCAGAAACAGGGAAGGGAAGCCCACGACATTTCCCGAGACGAGCAGCACCGCTACCCCCTCGGCCGCGGCACGCCGAACCCCGCCGAGCGCCGCCGAAGCGATTTGATTCGATGCCGCGGGAAGCTGTGCCCGAAAAACCGTCTGCATCGGGGTTGCGCCAAGGGCGAACGAGCTTTGGTTTACCCGTTTTCCCGCCTCCTCAAGATCGTCGAGCAGAGCAAGGGTCAGCTCGGGCAGCAGCATCGCCGCGAGCACCAGCATCGCCGCAAGAAGCGAGGCTCCTCCGCTTGTCGCCATTCTTCCGGGAAAAAGCCGGACAAGGGCGGGCAGCAGGCTCATCAAACCGATGAGCCCCAGCAGCACCGAGGGCAGCCCGGACATCAGCTCGAGCAGCCCCCGAAACGCTCCGGCGCTTTTCCCCGACAGCAGATTTCGCGCACAGGCGGCGGCAAGCAGCGCAACCGGCAAGGCCAGCGCGACCGCTCCCGCCGAGGCGGCCGCGGTACAGCAAAGAATTGCCGCAAGGCCAAACTGTCCCGATTCCGGTGCCCAGACCGGGGAAAGGAGCATCGATATCACACCCTGATGCCGCAGCGCGGGCTTCGCCCCCGTTAACAGAAACAACAGAACCGCGCCCAGTTCCGCGAGCCCCAGCCCGCCGCAAAGGGCGACGCAGACCCTGAAAAGCTGATTTTTGACCTTTCGGAAGGCTTGATGCTTCATT